>JBHLLJ010000006.1:0-47312 GCA_048885705.1 Candidatus Hermodarchaeota archaeon
TCCTTAGTAGCATTCAAATTTATTATTAATTTTCCAGAACTAGTGATAAATTTATCAGGACATCCAATTAAAGCCATCCCATTCATGGTGATAGGACATAAAATATAATAATTATATTCATATCTTTTTAAACGCCCCACTTCAATAGCATCATTACTTTTAATCCTTTTTATAACTTTAGTAGTATAATTATATAATACATAATCATTTTCCTCAAATCCAAGTTCTTGAAATGTAAAAAAAGTTTCTTTGACTCTTTTGGGCCAGATATTTGAGATTAGTATGTAAATCCAAGTAAAATTATCTATTTTAGTAAAAGTATCGCATATATAATATTTTCTGTGCTTCTTAAACATTAAATCATTTGCTGTCAATACTTTATCTGGCTTTAACAACAACCCATCTTCTCTACATGTTTTTTGCAGAAGTGTCCAATTAATGTTCTCCTTTTTATCCCCAGGTGCCACGATCCCTGCATTTAGGATTTGATAAAGGCAATTGAAATCAGTATATTTTTCTATAAATGGTCTAAATTTGGTATTTCCCGAAGATTGAGAACGGAAAACATCTGGATGTGAATTAATTCCAAGAGCGTGGAAAAAGATATTTGTTTGAGTAGCGTGTATAAATCTATATGTCAATGGCCATCTGTGATTGTAATCTTCTGAACAGCGAGATATACTAATATTTGAATGCTCTATACTAAATAACAACATTCCTGGAGTTTGCATACAATAGAAAACATCAAGTCCATTTTCTTTAGCAGCAGTAGCCATATTTTTCAACCAATTTTTTTGAGCATTAAAATTTTGTCTTAAAATAGGCATACTAGCAACTTGATTTTTCAGCCAATCTTGCTCATAAACTTTAATTCCACTTTCTCTTGCATGTTTCATTAACCATTGCCAGAATTCTTTTTTCAAGGGAACTGCATGATTTTTATATTTCTCAAATTGAAATTTTTCAACATAAGGAGATCTAGCATCCCAACGACGGCTATGGGCTGTAATCGGCATTTTAAATTTCTCTTGATGGAATGTTTTTAAATCTGTAGTAAAATTTTTAGGATCTACTTCCCAACGTAATGTGTTGCCATATAATCCACCTCCCATTATTCGAACTAGAGGTCTAAAAACTGTCGTGAAAGTCTTATTCGTATGCTTTAAGTACCACCAACTATCAAAATTATAATAGCCTATGGGGATTTTATTTTTATTAAAGTATTCCTTAATTGCTAACATTGTATCCTCATAGTTCATTCCTTTTTCGGTTTTATAGTAATAATAACCACCATTATTAGTCCAATATCCTAAATAAGAAGTGACAATATTAGCATAGAGGCTTTTACGTTTAGAATTATGATATTTTAAAAGAAGATCTCCTAAACGTTCTATTGATTTGTTAATCCCTTTATAAAGGAGGAGAATAAATTTTTGGGAAAAGTCTTTCGGTAATTCTTTAATTTCACCTTGAATTCCACAATCTATACTTCCATTTTTTCCTTTTGAGATTAATGTGTTTAGAAAACCTTCTAATGGTGATATTATTAAACAATTTAAATCATTATCATAAAATAGAACGGGAGCAGAAGTACTTGTAAGTTTTCTTGTTGGAGGGCAAAATTTTGTATTTCGGTATGTAAAAGTATTATTATTGAGACTTTTGTTTATGAATGAAGGGAATGATGTAATAAGTTCTGATTGTTCACCTGAAGATGTGTTTTCTAATCCTTCTGGAATAGTAAGTTCGAATAAAATAAATCCTTGTTCATTATAATTCTTTATTGAGGTATTTATATGTTTATTTTCGCCTTTTAGACGAAATTGGGAACAATATGATTTAAATGCTCCTAATTTATCATTTCCAGTATTTTCAGTAGTAGTTATTAATTCTAATAGTTTTGAATCGTTTTTAGAAGACACTTGGTTGCTGTATTCGTTTAATTTATACTTTATTTTTATAATTCCATTTATTAGATTTCTTTTATCTCCAAATAAAATTGAGTAAGTTCCTAAAGTATTATTAAAATCTATTTTAAATTTTTGTTCTTGTTCAGGAAGCTGTTCTTTTATTAAATTTTTTTTAAAATCCTTTGATCTATACAAATAACTACCATTAAATCTTGGAGAAACAAAAACGTTAAATAATTGAGGTAAGAGTAAATAAATAACTGTAAGCAATACCATTATAGAAAAGATAATTAATAAAATTAGAATCAAAATATCTAAATTAAACATTAAAGTAACCACTAAAATCCTAATTTTTAAAGTAATATTGGTGAGAGATATTATATTATAATACTGGAGAATTTAATAAATTTAATTTTCACTTTCTATTTTCTTCTTTTATATAATTATAATAAGTTTATTATCTCGGATTTGACAATCTTATTAGATTTTAAATTAAATGCTTTTAAATCATTACGGTTTTTTAAAATGATTTAAATATAATCATTTTATTATACAAAATATTATGGCGAATAAAATTATCAATATTGCCATATTTTCTTATCTTTTATCTATTAATGTAGAAGAATATAAATTAAAATTATTTAATAGTGAATAGAATGACTGAGAGTGAAATACGTGTAGCGTTAATTGGCATAGGCGACGTCGCAAGTGCTTTAGTGCAAGGAATTCAAAATTATAAAAAAAATCCAGAAAAAACGATAGGTATCCTTCCTGAAATTAGTCAATATAGTATTCGTGATATTAATTTTGTCTTAGGCATAGATGTTAATTCAAACAAAGTCGGAAAAGATTTGAGTAAAGCTATTTTTGCTGAACCAAATTGTAATATGAAAATTTTTGAACCTGATTATTTGAACGCTCCCGTAATCAAGGGGCCTATAATGGATGGCTTAGATAGTAATATTAAAAACATTGTTCCAGTAGATGATAATCAAAAAACTGCTGATATTGTTAATGAGATTAGAAATAAGAATATAGATGTTACTGTCATTTTACTTCCAACAGGATCCCATAAAGCGGTTAAATTTTATGCAATGAGTGCGCTTGAAGCAGGATCTTGTGTTGTAAATGGAATGCCTTCACATGTTGTTAAGGATGCAGAAATTGTTGAAAAAGCCGAGAAATCCAATCTATCACTTATAGGAGATGATGTCAAATCACAAATAGGAGCTACTATTGTCCATAGAACTTTGGCTAGTCTCTTTCCTATGCGAGGCGCCATATTAGATAAGACAATCCAACTTGATTGGGGTGGATCTAGTGATTTTTGTAATCTTTTAACCCCCATGCCTAGTGGTAATTTAAGATATGAAGAAGGAAAGCGACAGTCTAAAACTGAGGCTGTAATATCAAATCTTCAAAATAAAGAAATTGTAGAATGTCAAATTTCTGCTGTAGATTATATTCCATTTTTAAAAAATCAAAAAGAGGCATACATGAGACTCGAAGGACGAGTTTTTGGAGGAGCACCAGTAAGAATTGATATTACTTTGTTTGTTGAAGATGGAAATAATTCAGCAGGAATCATTACAGATTCCATCAGAGTGAGTAAAATTGCCAAAGATAGGAAAATTGGAGGTATTCTCCATTCAGCTTGTTCTTTCTTTGCCAAACATCCTCCCGAGCAATTAGAGGATTATATTGCCAAAAAGAGACTTTTAGAGTTCATCGAAAATACTCGAGAGAGATAAAAAGAAGGAGTAAATTTCTATTATAAATTTTAACCTTTAACGGAAGCACGAATTATATAAATTTGTTGTTGCATCTGGACTAAATTGTATATATAGTCAGATATTAAACTCACTGCTTCAGGAATACTTCTAAAACTTGGAAAATCATTGATATCTATGATATATGGGGTTCCATCATCTGTTAAGATATAATCAACACCGAAAATAGAGAGTCCCATTTTTCGACCCAATCGTAATATACGCCTCTTTAATTGTTTTTCAATTGGAACACGAATATGAATCAATTCCAATGGTGATAAATTTTCTTTATGCCGCAATCGGTTATGAGACGTTATTGAAACTGTCCATCGACCAATAACATATACTTTATAAATAAGATCAAATTTTCCAAGATATTCTTGGAAGAAAAGTTCATTTTCATTAAAACCTTTTGTTAATTCTTTAAAAGAATAAGAATTTTTAGCTATCCCAATTATTCTATCATCTCTTGATAAGTTTGGAATATTGTGTTTATCTAATTTAATAACTAACTTTGTTCCATTAGAGCAGGCTTCAAAAGCTTCGTCAAAAGTATAAAAACAACGAGGTGTGATATTTTTTTTATACTTTTGTTCAACACTTCTAAAAGTATGTTTTCTACTCTCACATATTTGAACTGCTTCTAAACTATTCAAAAGAGGGATTTGAGGCGTTATTTCTTTAATCGCTTTATAAATCTCTTGATTTTCTTTTTCGGATAATAATTTGACAATTAAAAAAGAAATAGGGTATTTCTTGATTTGTTTCTTGAAATGCTTGACATTAAATGTGTTGGAATCTTTTTTTAGTAGATTAACGATAGCGATATTATAGTTTTTTTTACAGAACTTTTTAATCTTATCAAAAATTTCAAGATCTCGATTACAAATAGAGCCTATGTAGATTCTACTAAGCTTATTTGACAAATATAAAACCCTATTATTTTGATAAATTATGAGTAAATTATGATTAATAAATGTATTGAATATATTGTGAGTTAAATTTAACCTTACTCCAATTATAAACTATACTAAGTTTTTGAATTTTTAATTTTAGTTTAGCTTACTTAACATAACTATGGCTTTTTAAAATTTTATTTTAATTGGATTTAAATTAAATAATATTTTTTATTAAATTAAAAAAAAAGCAGGTTAGTAAGGTAAAATTTTTGAAGAAGATTGGAATCCTAATCGATAATTATCATTTGAAATATAAAGTTGACGATTTCCTTAAATACTTAAAATCAAAAGCAGAAGTGAAAATTTATACTGAAGAATCATATCTTCTTAATAGTTCTGAAATTAATTTCAGCGAAAATATATTTTTCGCTAAAGCAAAAGGGGATTTAATATTAGGATTTATAAATCTCATTGAAGAAGAAACGAATATTCCTGTTATAAATTCTTATAAAGGCACTTATTTAGCTGTAAATAGATACTTAAATAGTGTGGTATTAAAAAGAGCTGGACTTCCAGTACCTGAGTTCTCATTAAATCCTCAGAAGAATTCTCCTCCTTTTGATGATTATATTATTAAAAATATTATTGATCAAGATAATTATGCTTTTGACCCAATATTTAAAGAGGAATCTGGTCATTTTAAGGTTGCTGATAAAAGAGCATTGGAAGAAGTTGAAGGGATAAAAAATTATGGTTATTTGTATTATCAGAAATTCATTGATAGTGAATGGGAATATAAGCTTTACGGAATTGGTGAAGAAGTTATGTCATATAGACAAATACCTGTTTTATTCAATCCTAATAAAATGGAATCTCGAATTAAGATTCCTGATATGGAAGAATTAAATGAATATTGTTATAAAGTTATGGAAGTAATGAATTTGAAGATAACATCCATGGATTTTCTTCAGTCAAAAGACAACAAATTTTACCTAACTGATGTAAATTGTACCCCCAATTTTAATTATATAAAAAATGGGCATAGAATTGTTGCAGATTTCCTAATAGAACAAGCAAAAAATTAGAGAAAACAAAAAAAAATGAAAATTGGTATCTTATCAAAAAGAACAAGGCTTTTTACTGGAAAAATGAGCCAATACTTAGAAAGTGAAGGTCATTTTGTCAAAATATATAATCAGAAAGATCTAATTATCAATGAAACACTTTTTGACAATGATTTTTATATTCTAAAATCAAAGAGTCTTTTTTTTATTTATGCTGGTCATTTTTTGGAAGCTAATAATATCCCAGTTATCCCAGATCCAAATATATCTTATATGCAAAAAAATAGAGTAAATTCACATTTTCTGATGAAAAAAGTTGGTTTGTTAAGACCAGATATTTTTTTGGGTACCTCATCAACTATAAAAAAACAACTCAAAACCAAAGATTTTCCATTGATTCTTAAACCAATTATTGGATCTGGAAGCAAAGGTGTAAAGATAATTAAATCCAAAAAAGATATTAATACTGAAAATAATAGTATAGTTTACCTAGAAAATTTTATTGCTGGAACACATTATAATGTGTACTTTATAGAGAATAATATTTGTGTTTTAATAAAACCTCCTTTATCCCATGAGCATGTACCTATGGAAAAAATTGACACACCAAATGATATTAAAGCTGTTATAATAAGATGGAGGGAGTATTTTAATCAAAATGTTTTATTTGGTCACTTCGATATAGTGAGAGAAAAAAAGAGTGGAAAATTATATGTTGTTGATGTAGGAAGCTTTCCTGAGTTCACTAATTGGAAAATTGATGATATCTCACCTGTAGTAAGTATTAGTAGATTAATATTACAAAAAGTAACAGAATATCAGAACGATTAAAACGACTAAAAAGATATATTTAACAAAAATAATAAAATCATGAGCAAAGAAAAGATACTTCAATCAAAAATTTATGGAGAGAAACAAAAAGTTAAATTATATAAAATAAAGCATTTCATTTTTGATTTTGGGGGCGTGATGATTGAAAAAACATTTGTATTGAAGAATTTATTTGATATGATTGAAGTAGATATGAACATATCTATCCCTCGTGAAGAGAATTCATTTATAAGAAAAAATAAAAGAAGTTTAAGTTCTGGAAGGATTTCTTCAAAAGAATTTTTAGAAAAAATTTTTGAAAAATATTATTATCCGTTTCAGAAAAAAGACGGTGCTTTACCCCCTAAAAAAGTGAATGCGGAATATTATGTTGAGTTATGGTTTGATCTATATTCTCAAGTAACAAATTTATCTTCAGATATGGCAGAAATAATAGAACGGTTGCATCAAGCAGATTATACAGTAAGTTTAATGTCAAATACTCATGATATACATGCTAAATCAAATACATTAAGAGGTTTTTATGACATTTTTGATCATGTCTTCTTATCGAATGAAATTGGCATTATTAAACCAGATATGGAAAAATACAAGTATGTATTGAAAAAATTAGATACAAAACCGAAAAAGTGTGTATTTATTGATGATAAAATTCAGAATTTAGTTCCAGCTAGAGAATTAGGAATAATAGTAATTAGATTTGAATCATTTGGAAAGTTTAAGGAACAATTAAATGAATTAGGGATTGGAGATATTAGTAAAGATCTCCGTCATAAAATAAAGAAAAGATATAAAAAATATAAAAAAACAAAAAAGGAATATAAGAAAGCTAAAAAAGAATATAAGAAAGCTAAAAAGGATTATTTAAAAAAGAAAGGTAAATCTCTAAAAAGAAGAATAGAGTATCAACGAAAAAGAAGTCTATATCGCAAAAAAAAGGCAGAATACAAGGAAGAGAAAGACAAAAAGAATAAAGAACTTGAAACCAAATTGAAAATAACTTAATAATTTTTAGTAAATTGTTCTATTTCTGAGAATCTTCTTCTTTTTCTTGTTCTTTATTATATTCCTCAACTTTTTGCATAACAGATTCAGATGGTGGTTTTGAGTCAGGTAGTGTAATTTTTTCAAAAATTTCAATAAATTTTACATCACCTACTTCATCTGACATGTGAGTTTGTAGATCCATTGCTAATCCAAATTTCAAATATGTTAAATTCTGAAATAGAAACATTTTAGGGATTGTAATTTCAAGTGTCTTATTATTGGGAATATAACTAATTTGGAAGTCTTTTATACTTTCTTGAGGAATTCCTTTACTAATCATAAAATATTCTACTTTTTCATTGAAATCTTCGACTTTATCAATTACCTCTAAGTTATAATCTAGACTTTGTCCAGCTAACGGATGGTTGTAATCTATAATAACTCGTCCCTGCATAACATTAGTTATAGTTCCTCTCTGGACTTGACCTTGAGACTTTTTTACAAATTCTTTACCAATTTCAGGATTCTTTCCCTCATTTAATTTTCTGAATTTTGCAATTCCAATTCTTTCAATTTTTTGGGGGTCTCGTTTTCCAAAAGCTTTAGCAGGTGGAATCCTTACTGATTTTTTCTCATAATATTTCATTTCTTTAATAAATTCAGTTAAACCCTCATTAACAAATCCGGGCTTTCCAACAATAAGAAATTCTGGTGTATAAAAACCTTGTTTCGCCTTATTTTCATCAAAAATCCCTGCTTTTTTTGCATCTTCTTCAGAAGAAACTCGGAAAATTGTGCCCTTTTGAGTACGAGCTGTTATTTTTACTATTACAAAATCTCCTTCTTCAACTTTTTTCCCTTGTAATTTTGCCTTTTTTTGTTCTAATTTTTTAATCTCTTCTTCAACTTTTTTTACCTCGTCTTGAATTTCAGAAGTATCAACTTTTTTCTTATCTAAAGCTCCAACTGAATCATCTTTAGAGTGCTGTAGTAGTTCTTTCGCATTGTCTATAAATTTTTCAGCACTGGCTTTTCCAATTCCCTTTAATACTGTTAATTCTTCTATTTTTGAGCTAGCCAATTTTTCAACTGAGTCTATCCCCGCCTCTTTTAATGTGTCAATTTTTTTACCAACGCCTTTAACATCTTCTAACTTAAGAGACATTTCAAATCATTTGTTTTATTTTTTGAAAGTAGAGTCATAAAATAATAAGCGTTATAATATTTAATTGCTTATAGATTTTTCTAAAATGAAGAATTCCTTATGACACAGGTTCATAAATTATTCCTAATTTTTGCGCATACATTTTTACTTCATGCATTTCTTCAGATGTCGGTCTTCTATTTATTTCTTCATAATTAAATGCTTTAAATTGTGGTCGATATTGCCCCATTATATTCATAACTGCTTTCGGAAGTTCTTTAGCGACAAAATCTAATATAGGTTTAGAACAACATTCAATATGATTTGGCATAACTAAATGTCGAATGCAAATTTCTCCACTTCCCTCATCGTGGATTCTTTTATGATTTCTGGCAACGATATTAAAGTAATTATCAATCCCAGAGTATTTTTTTGCGCATTCATTATTCCCATACTTAAAATCTGGTAACCAAAAATCCATAAAATCGATTATTAATGATAGAGATTTATTTGTTAGATAAAAATTTGAATTCCATAACTGGCAAATATTAGATTGTTGAAAATTTAGACTACCAACTATTGTATGAATATTGGGAATTGGATCGCCTCCTACATAATTGATATTTATAGCACCTCTATCAACTAGTTTTTCTGCAACTCCAGCTAATTCTCTTGTATTAACTTTCTGGGCAACATCCTCAATATTTTTTTTACCTTTCCAAGCTTGCGATATATCATAATTCTGACAAAAAACACATCCAAAATTGCATCCTTGAAAAAAGATTGTACCACTAGGTATTAGAACTGGTTCTTCGCCCATATGAAGAAAAGCAGATGATATAAATGAATCTTTAGATATTAAACAGAAACCTTTCTTTCCGTCAATTCTATTAACTTCACATTGACGCTCGCAAAAAATACAATTTTCAAGATATTTATTTGCTAAAGTTTCTGCTAAATGGATATAAGATTTGGAAACAGTTTTGCGATTTTTAATGCCTTCGATATCTTTTTCTAATAATTCATTGAATTCTAAAGATTTTTCTTTTAATAATTCCTCAAATTCCTCTATTGAGCCTTTAGAATCATATTCACATTCTACAGTTTTAGCAATAATATATCTGGCTACTTGAGTGCCATCAATTATTCCTCGATATTTTGAAAATCTTTTAAGAATTTCATGATCTTGCCATACACTTAACGAATCTGGCCGAAGAATTCTAAAAACCATAATAAATGAGATTTTTTTAATTGATTATCTCTCAAAAGATAGCCATTCAATAATATTTGATAAAAATTTAAGATTATCTCCTGCGTCAAGACCATAATCGCTATCTTCAACCATCCAATCAGAAGAACCTACAGTTACACATCGACCTTCATAAAATTCAGAAACAACACAAATAGGGACCGGTCCAATTGTATCTATATCATCATCAACATAATATCTGAATTCTGCTTTTTCAGAAGTCAGTATTATATCCTCCACGTCTTCTTCCGAAATTGTGAAGAATGTACATTTTGGAAGGACAAGTTCAGAAATTCCTTCTGTAATAGGGTGGTTGAATAATTCTGTAATTAAAAGATTTTTATTTTTTACTAAAAAATTAGATGGTGCTTCATGTATTATTCCATTCCAGAATCTTCTTACTCCAGTTAATTTATATAAAACTCTGATCGAGCCTTGCTTCATTGGAATATCTCTATCCCCTCCCTCTCCAGTGGTTAAAAGTAACCCCCCTCCTTCTCCTATAAATTTCTTAATAGCTTTTAATTCTTCTTGCGTAAATTTATCTTTTTTCATATCGTTAGAATGCTGAATATTTCCGATGAATAAGACATCAAAATCTTCAAGCATATCAAATTCAATGGGCCCTTCGTCTTTATCTATATAACTTATTTCATAATCATCTTCCCCTAAGGAAAATTCAGGAAATTCCTCAAGTTTTTCTTTATGAGACAAGTCTACGATGATTTCATAAGGCATTTTAATACACCGCAATATTTTTGTTTTCTATTGATCAATACCGATTTAAACTGATATTTCTAAGATCTTTTAAGAGCTAATCCTTCTAACTTAAGAATATATAATTTATTTTATAAAAATATGCTATTACTATTATTAAATATTTTCTTTTAAATTTTTTTAAAAGAAAATTGATAAAGAGAAAACTTTAATAGGAAGAAAGTAAGATTTCAGGTTTATAATTTTAAAAAAGAGATTCTTATATAGAAATAAATTCTCGATCAGCTGTTTTATCCTTATAGATTACAGCAATATCAATTCCGTTACCACTTGCCATATCTCTTATTATTGATGATGTGACAGCCTTTTTTACAACTTCTTTACCCTCAGCAATGGTTAAATTGTCTTTATATTTTGCTTCTAAAACTCCATACGAAAAATTCTGTCCAGAACCAACACTACAATATTTTTGAGGTAAAATTGAGCCATAAGCACTAATATCCAATAAAGTTGGTCCTTCTTCTTCAGTAACTCCCCCTAGCATCAATCCTACTTGGAAAGGAAATAATTTATTTTGATATAAAATATTTGATAACATTTTTCCAGCAGATTTAATCATAATAGGCTTATCCTCATGTGCGAGTTGATAGATAGTAGTTTCAGCTTTTAAAACATCCACTAAATATTGAGCATCTGCAACCCCTCCAGCCGTAGTCATCCAAATATGTTCTTGAATTTTATATAACTTCTCTGAAATTTTGCTTGCAATAAAATAAGCCATTGTGGCTCTTTTATCTGTTCCAAAAATGACAGCATCTTTACATATTAAACCTACAGTAGTAGTTCCAGTTTTTAAAGTATTAGGTTTGACTTTTTGCTTTTTTGATGTTATACTTTCAGAATTTGCTATGAATTTGGAGTTGATTGGCTTAATTAAATCTTCTTTTTTCATAATTTCATTAAAGAACTCTTGTTTTTATAATTTTTTTTAATTTTTTATTAATCCTAAATTGATTATGTATTAATTTTTTTAAAAATTAATAAAAAATAGAGTTTTAAATTTAAGATTTAATATTTGAATATGTACGACGTTGTAATTTCAGGAGCTGGACCTGCAGGCTCAAAATGTGCTGAAGTATTAGCAAAAAATGGATTTAAAGTTGCTCTGATTGAAAAAGATACAAAATGGCGAAAACCTTGCGGAGGTGCAGTAAATTCCAAGATTTTTAAATATTATCCTCAATTACGCAAGATTGATTTTCATCACATAAACAAGATTAAAATCTATTCTGCTGAGTTTTATAAATTTGGATATACTTGGAAGAGGGAAATAGATTATTCGATAAATGTTGATCGATTAAAGTTTGATACTATCTTGAGAAATATAGCAGTTGATGTGGGTGCAGATTTATTCGATAAAAATATATCATATGATTTTGTCATAAAAAATAATCGAAGAATTGGAATAAAGACAAAATCTCCATTAGGAATCAAAGAATATCTAGGAAAAATTATTGTTATAGCAGATGGAATGAGTTCAAAATTAGCTATTAAATCAGGTTTAAGGAAGAAATGGAAAATAGAAGAAATAATGTTAGCAAAAAGTGCGATTATGGAAGGTGTTAACAATATTGAGAAAGATACTATTTCAATTTTCTTTAAATCTTATAGAGGTTATGGTTGGTTGTTTCCATTAGAAGAGAATAAATTTAATATAGGTATTGGGACAATGGGTGAAGCTAACTTGAAATATAATCTTAATCAGATATTTGAGGGATTTATAAAAGATCCAGAAATTAAAAAATTCATTCCTACCAATAGATATAAAAAGATATGGGAGGGTGCATGTCCACTCCCAGGATCAGGAGTTATAGAAAAAAGTTTATACGGTGATAACATAATGTTAATTGGAGATGCTGCAGGTTTTGTTAACCCAATAAGTGGGGAAGGAATATGTCCTAGTATAGCCTCTGGAAAGGCTGCTGCTGAAACAGCAATTAGCGCATTAGAAAATGAGAATATCTCTAAAAATACATTAAAACAATATAAATTCCATCCAACAATAAAAAAAATAGCACGGAGTTATAAATTAAATTTTTCTCTTCTTGATTTTTGTTTCGAAGATCAAGGTAAAAATTTTTCAAAAATGTGCAAGATTGCTGAGAGAGACGATGATTTTAGTGAAAAAATTGTGGATATGTTTCTTTTTAGTAAAGCTCCACCAAAGGATTTCATATTGAGGTTAAAATCTAAAAACTAAGCTAATTTTAAAAACACTTTTAAAGTAATTTTAAATTTAAATTCTTAAATGGTCGAGTTAATAGGTTTAATTTTCACAGTTTTCACAATATTCGTATGGGCATTAGCCTCTCTTGTCTATAAAAAAGGATTAGAAAAAACACAGCCAAAGGCAAATTTATTTTTTAGATTGTGTTGTACAAGTCTCGGAACCTTTTTGTTTTCTTTATTATTTGGAAATTACTTTTTGTTAGGAAATTTAACGAATATAGAATTAAATTACTATATAATAGCTTGTCTCATATCAGGAGTAAGCGTTACAGGGGGAGATTTGCTATATTATATGTCATTAAAAAGAATAGAAGCTTCGCGTACTTATCCTCTTGTCCAACTCTCATTAGTTTTTGTTATTTTCTTTTCTGTAATTTTTTTTGGTAAAAAGATCTCAGTTTCAATTTTAATAGGAGTTGCCCTTATCATATCAAGTGTTTTTATATTAAGTACTAAAGATAAATCTGAAAGGATTGATAAAAAAAGAAGTCTCAAAGAAAAAATTTCTGAAGATTTAATCGCAGGTGTATTATTAGCAATCTGTGCAGCATTTTTTTGGGCTCTTGCTTATATTTCATTTGACCAAGCAAGAATTTTAACTGGGGATGTATTTATATCAAATTTTTTTAGAGTAATGTTTGGTATGATTACAATAGGCATAATAGGATTATTTCAACATGATTATTATGCTGGGTTCAAAAAAGAAAATAGAGTTAATTTAAAGTACTTTATTTATATTGGAATAGCGGGTATCTTATCTTTAGGCTTTGCAGATGCTATATACATTAAAGCTTCAGAGATAAATGGGATAATACTTACATCTGCTCTTACATTGAATACTCCTATGGTTCAACAAATTTTCTCAATTTTAGTTTTAAAAGAGAAATTCCGTAAAAGGTTTATATTTGCTGTGATCCTTATAATAATAGGCAATTATTTAATCCTTTTCTCTTAAAAAGAATACTTATTTCAATTTTCAGATATAATCATAATCCATCTTTGAAATTTTGAATCATCAAATTAATTATTGGAGATAATTAAAAATAAAAGAAACTATTATATAATTTATAAAAATAAATCATTTTTATGAGTTCTGAAATATGAGCTTGGAATTAGTAAACCAAAAAAAAATTAAAGCTGATAATTATATTAGTGTTTTAATGATAATATATTTTAGCATTTTTGCTTCTTTCTTCCATTTAGAGGCGATTTTAGCAGTAGCGGTTTATCCTTTAGTGTCTTTAATAGCTTATAAATCTTTATTTATTCTAAAATATTTTAACAAAAAGAATTCTGAAGAGAAAAATCCTGTTAAATTTTTCTTTGGAATTGTTAGTATAATATTTTCTATATTATTTCTATGGTATATACTAGTACAGACAGCCGTTACGGTTAATATCTTAATGATCTTATGTTCATTTCCAATGATAATTGTTGGGTTTGCTGGTATTATAAAAGCTTCTGTAATTGATATTTATTCGAAAAAACATCGAATAATGAGTACAATTATTGGTTTCATAACCATAATAATTAGTTTGTTAATATTTGTTAATACTTTTAATGAACTTTTATTTAGTATCATTGCATTGTCTCTTACTCTTTTACTTAACATATTAAGTAGAGCTGCTTTATATTTAAGCGAATTTGGATTATCAATCGTTCATATAAAGAATTTTAAAATCTTCTTTTATATTATATCTGACTACATTATATATATTAATAGAGATGGGAATTTAGTATTATCAAAAATATAAACAAAAATAATACTATAATATTTTTCCTCTTCAACTTATTTTAAAGAATCAAATACTAAAAATTTTAATTAATAAAAAATTGAGAGAATTATGACCGAGATTCATTTTAATAAAGATAAAGGTTCAGCGTTAATGTTATTTACTCCTGGTCCAGTTTATGTACCAGATCGTGTTTTAAAGGCAATGGCAATGCCAAATGATACACATCGATCAACTTTTTATAGAGAAATGCATCAGATCGCAAAAGAAGGACTCCAAAAAGTATTATATACTAAGAGAGATTGTGCAATTTTTGCATCTAGCGCAACAGGTATAATGGAAGCTTGTGTTCGAAATTTACTTAAAGATGATGAAAAAGGTTTATTTTTATCCATTGGAGATTTTGGTGAAAGATGGTACAAAATTGGGGTAGAAAATGGAAAGAACTCCATCAGAGAGGGAGTAGAATGGGGAAATGCTATAAAACCAGAGTTTTTACAAGATGTCTTGTCAAAAGATAAATATTCTGTAGTTTTTTTACAATCAAATGAGACATCTACTGGAGTATACAATCCCGTTTATGAACTTGTTCCAATAATAAAGGATCATGGTGCTCTTGTATGTATAGATGGAACATCTTCAATGTGTGGTGTTAAAGTCGAGGTAGATAAATTAGATATTGATGTATTTTTAGCTTCAGTTCAGAAGTGTTTTGCATTACCACCAGGGATAGCAGTAGCTTCAATTTCCGAAAAGGCACTCAATAAAGCAGCTGAGGTTAAGAATAAGGGTGTTTATTTTGACTTTTTAACAACAATTAAAAAAAATAAAGACAATGAAACACCAACTACACCTCCTATCCCCCAAATTAGAGGTTTAGTCGTACAATTAGATTATATTCTTAATCAAGAAGGATTAGAAAATAGATTCAACCGACATGAACAATTAGGAAAACAAACAAGAACATGGGTAAAGGGTTTAGATTTAGAAATGTTTCCTGAAGAAGGTTATGCATCTAATACTGTATCAACAATAAAAAATACATTGAATCTTGATATTCCAGTAATGTTAAAGAATCTTACTAATAAAGGATATAAAATTGTGAATGGATACGGCTCTTTAGTAAATAAAACGTTTAGAATAGGTCATATGGGTGAAATTCAGCCAAATGATCTTGAAAAAATGCTAAATACTCTAAAAGAGATCATACATAATTTAAAATGATGAAATTTCAATAAATATCAAATTTTTTTTTTAAAATTAATTTTTATTGATTGTAGTGTGAAAGATAATAGTCTATGAAATAAAGAGAATTCTAGAGAATAACAAAAACTCTTTAAATACTTATAAACTAAAAAAAATATTCAAAGTAATTATATAAAATCCGTGTGTTATTGATGAAAATTTTAATTAGCGATAAACTTGAAGATGAAGGAATTAAAATATTTGAGGATAATGGATTTGAAGTCATAAAAAAGTTTACCATAACAAAAGAAGATTTAAAAAAGGAGATAGCAGAATACGATGGAATAGTAATTCGTTCCAGAACTAAATTAAGCTCTGATGTATTAGAGAATGCGAAAAAATTAAAAGTAATTGGGAGAGCTGGAGTAGGGTTAGATAATGTGGATTTACAAAAAGCTGCTGAAATGAATATTAAAGTTTTTAATACGCCTGAGGCTCCTGCTGTATCGGTTGCAGAGTTAGCTTTAGGCTTAATGTTATCATTAGCAAGAAAGATATCTCATGCTGATCGTACTATGCATCAAGGTAAATGGAACAAAAACGATTATTTAGGATATACATTGGAAGGAAAGAAGCTTGGATTAGTTGGATTTGGAAACACAGCAAAGCATTTAGCCAAAATTGCGGTTACTATGGGAATGAAAGTTGGTGTTTATTCCAGATTTAGTAGAGGGAGAGCAGCTATAGAAGAAGCAAAAGAAATTGGATGCTCAATTTATTCGTCAATTGATGATTTATTAAAAGAAGCTCAAGTAATTTCATTACATCTACCTGCAACACCAGAAACTGAGAACCTATTAAATTCTAACCGAATAAAGATGATGAGAAAAGATGCTATACTGATAAATACTGCGAGAGGAGATTTGATTGATGAAAAAGCCCTATTAGAAGCTTTAAAAAACAAATATATAGCAGGCGCAGCTTTAGATGTTTATCGTGAAGAACCTCTGAAAGACCAAGAATTAATTGATTGGGACGAAAATCTTGTACTTACTCCTCATATCGCTTCTCAGAGCATTGAAAACCAAACCGCTGCAGCTACTATGATTGCAGAAAAAATTTCAAATTATCTAAAACAATAATCAATTTTTTTTTATTCTGATAAATCGTGTAGAATCAAGCCTGATAAAACTTTCGGATCGAACCAAGTAGATTTTGGAGGGAGTACACCCCCTTTATTTGCGATTAATTCGATATCTCTAATAGCTACTGGATACAAATTAATAAATAAGTCATTTCCCTCTTCTTTCACATATTTTTCCATCTTTAAAGGATCAATAGTTCCTCCAACAAAGAAAATATTTTCATCAGAGCGAGGATCAACAATCCCCAAAATTGGTCCTAAAATTTTATCCTGAAGAATCGCAACATCTAAACTATCTCGAACATTTTTAATTTTTTTATCCTTTACCACTAACTTATACCATTTACCTTTTAAGCAAATTGACATCTCATTCTTTCTTTCAGGGTTAAAGGAATTCATCATAGAGATTATTTCAAAATCAATTTGAATCTTTTTTAAAAACTCATTCTCTGATAAAACTAATTTTTTAACTACACGATTGTATGGTAAAATTCGAATCTGATCATCAGAAGCTACATATGAGAGTAAATATTGCCAAGGAGCTGTTCCATTTTTATCTACTATAGAATTCTTTAATTTCATTTTACGATATTCTGCAGCACTAGCTGCTCTATGATGCCCATCAGCAATGTAAATCTTCTCATCTCTGAATAATTCTTTTAATTTTTGGATGATTTTAGGGTCAATTTCTTGCCATAAAAGATGACGATATCCATATTTCTCAAAGATAAATATAGGTTCTTTTGTTTTAATTATTTCAATTATTTTCTTAATTTTTTTATTAGCTTGAAAGACTGTCCAAACTAAACCTGCTGCTACGTTTGATGCTGTAATGTGATTCGTTCGATCTTTAAGTGGTTTCTCTCTAGTATGTTCATGCTTTACTATATTCCCATCCTCATAATCTTGAAGAGACACCCCTAATATTAACCCTTGATGACTAAAATCTGCTGATTCCTGGCGATACACAAATATACTTGGAGTTTCTACCTTTTTAATAATTTCTTTAGTTTTAAAATTCTCATATGCTTTTGCAGCATTTTGATAAATCTCATCTCCTTCCCCATCTGGTAAAATAAGGTGTATCAGTGAGTTAGGATTTTTCTTTAACTCATATTCTTCTTCTTTACTAATTATATCATATGGATTAGTGCAGAATTCTTCGGGATTAATCGGTGTATAGGGTTTTAGTGGTGTTATCAATACCATAATATTAATTAAAAGCTTTATCGATATATATTAATTACCATAAAACTTCTTATTAAAAATAAAGAGATCTATGTATCAAAACTAGCTTTTGATTTCGAAAATTATTTAATATTAAACTCTCTTAATAATTACAAGCCTTATTTAAAAAATTTATAATAAGTTTTAATTATATAAATATCATAAAATATCTATTTTGAATTAAATTTCGGAAAAATTTTACTATGCCAAAAGATTTAAGAAAAACATTGGATAGTATTGAATCCAATGAAAAAGAGATAGCTAATTTCCAAGCAAAAGTAGATAAATTGACTGCATTGGTCGAACGTCAAAAACGTATTATTAGTGATCAAGAGGGGATTATTGAACAACAAAAAACAAAACTTTCGAAAATGACTGACATCCCCGAAGATATACTTGAATTAAAGGAATTAATTGGAGAACAACGTCATCTCATTAATGAAAAAGAGCTGGAGTTAGAATATGCTAAAGGTGAGGTTGCCCAATCCCAAAAGGAATTAGAATTAGTGAAGAAACAAATAGTTCCTACTCAAAATAAATTAGAAGAAGCATATGAAACAATGGGTAAATTAAGAACAGAGTTAGCTGAAAAAAATTCTGAATTAATTTTGAAAAATGAAACGATTAAAGGTTTAGAAAGCAAAGTGCAAGAATTAGAAGTATTTACAGATAAATTTAAAGAAGAACAAGTTAAAAGGATACAAGAATTAGAAGAAAAACATAGAAAAGAAACTATGGAATTAAAGGAAGAAATTACAAAACTAGATACATTTTTAATGGACAGTAAATTGACTTCTACTGAAAAAACTTCTGAAGCTAAAGATTTTGCCTCCCGATTTGAAAGTATGAGATCAAAATATGATGAATTAATTGCTAAAGTAGGAGATCTAAGCGATAAAAATCGTGAAGCCAACGAACAAGTCGAAAATTTAACAAATCAGCTTAATGAAATAAAGACCCACCAGAAAGAAAATTTAGACAAAATACATTATTATGATAAATTAAAACCAATAATGGAAAAGGAGCCCCTTTTTAAGACATTTTTAATTATAGAAGAAGTAGGAGGGATTACATTAGAAGATCTTAGAAATGCATTAGGAATTCCTATTGTTACTGTAAAAAGGAATATTGAACAACTGGAAAATATTGGACTTATTGAAAAAGATGATAGAGATAAGATTATCATAAAAAAAATAGAAATAATTTAGTTCTTCTTAATCTTATCTTATAAACATTAATTTAATAGTTTATAACTTAATAGATCTTTAACTATTGGATAAAATGTTAAATTTTTAAAAACAAAGAAATTAGATCTTTGCTAATTGTTCATATAAACCTGGTAATGCTTCTTTGAATGTATCGTCTGGAATTTTTTCAAGGATTTCAGCGGCAATTGTCTTTAATATCTCTCGGTACTTACCTGGCTTTTCATCACGTCGCAGTAAAAGAGCCACTACATAATTTTCAACTGAAATAAAATCTTGTCCAACTCCAGAGAAAAAGGAAACTACTTTATTATTCTTTAACGCTATAGATGCAAATCCAGGACGAAGAGATTGATAACGATGACTTGAATAAACTTGTGTAAGTAAGTTATTTGTTATCTTTAGAGTATCTGGATAAAAACCCTCGTTAATTGGACCAATTTCATTATCCCAGCGAATTACAAGAATACCTACAGGCATGATCTTATACCCTATGTTTTACTAAATTTATGCTTATTATGAAAATTTATTTGTAGACTTTATAGAATAATCCTTATGTTATTAATTTAATTTCTTACTTTTATTTATTTCTTATTATTTTTTTTTGTATCCTATCTAACCATTAATACAAATTGAGTCCTAATGCTTTCTTCTCTAAGAAAAAATTTAAATTTAAATTATAACTTTGATTTATTGTTACCCTTAAAAGCTGAGATTCACTGCTTTTAAAACTCAAATTCTTGTTTTTGCATTGGAGAGGTTACCGAGCATGGTCAAGTGCCATTTTACACCAAAATGGGTCAAGACTATAGGTGCTGGACTTAAGATCCAGTGGCAATTCGTCTGCATGTAGCGGTAGAGCCAAAAGGCCTTCGAGAGTTCAAATCTCTCCCTCTCCACATTTTATTATCATTTTTTAAGGATAATAAAATCTTTTTAGTTTTTAATTAAATTTCGAAATATTTTTGTGAGTTGAAAGAAAATTATTTTAGAAATATCGACACTAAAGATAAAGCATATTTGTTAGGTGTTCTTTATTCTGAGGCTTATATGTAAACTAGAAATCAGAAACCTTATAGCTTTGGGATTGAAATTGGAAAAAATAATGAGAAATTTTTTTAAAATCATTAGAAACAGCTACCCAATGAATATTGAAATAAGATCCCAATAATTCTAATTACATAAAATCATATTGAGCTCCATTGTTAGAAGCAATTTTAAGATCTTCTCTAATCTTTTTCTTTATATTCGTTTTTGGATTAATAATATAATTAAAAAGAATAATGGATTTCAAAATATCGGGAATTTCTTATAATTTTAGGATAAAAACAATCTTAAATTAATCGATCTACCTATAAAGAGAATAGGAGAATCAATAATTAACCTTGTTTTTATTTAATCTCGAGAGACAGATTTTTCAGAAATTTTAACGTTTAACTTTGTAAGGTTTGAGAATTCTTAAAATATAACATTAAAATTCAACAAAAATGGAAAGGCTCCAGAAACAATTAAAAAAAAAATAAAAATTAATTTTAAATTACATTGATTACTCCATTTGTTTTTTTAATTTCATCACAACAGGTATTATTTTTGTTGCTTCCATAGCAGGAGTTGTTTTCATAACCTTAATATAACCAGGTTTAGCAA
This sequence comes from Candidatus Hermodarchaeota archaeon, assembly GCA_048885705.1. Lineage (GTDB taxonomy): Archaea > Asgardarchaeota > Lokiarchaeia > Sigyniarchaeales > SOKP01 > Loki-b32. The sequence goes on from JBHLLJ010000006.1 coordinate 21,001, forward strand.
GCCTCCACATCATAGACCCCTTTGCCAATTGTTCCTCGTTTTCAGCTTCTTCAATAGTGATACCCCACATATCTGAAGTACTAATATACCATCCAATTTGGTTAACTCCTTCAACTGGGTAGATTTTTTTGCTAAGGAGTTTCTGTGCAATTTCAGCCAATTCTGAGGGATCAAAATCTGGATTTAATTCCCAATAAGTAATAAAAAGCATTTTATTTACTACCTCTATTATTTTAATATTAGATTCGCATTTGTATAGATTTTCACCTATACCGTAATCTTCATTAAATCTCCTTTTATATTTAACAATTTCTTATTCAATGAGATTGGTTGAACAAAATTATAAATAAAAAAAGTAATATTCAATATACATAGAAATCACAGCGATAAGTCCAGATTCTAATTTCAGAGTATCTTTCTTTAGCATTATCAATTGAATATATTGTAATAACCCATAGGGAATCGAAATAAGTTATCTATTATAAAAGTGCTGGTGATTTTAATTCTTACATAATTGATATGTTCCGAAGTTCAGTTCAATAATAGATATTAGATTTCCCCTCAGATGTAGGAGAAATTGAAATAGCTACTCTTGAAGGAAAATATTTAATGACAAGAGCGGGTAAATTTGTATGGATTATTTTAATACTTAAATATAAACCGATTCGATATACAAGAGAATTATTAAAATTTTTTTGTAAACTATTTGAAAATCAATACGATAGAGAAATACAAGAATCATATACTAAATTTGAGGGAGATATCTCAGTATTTCGAAAAGATCCATATTCAAAGCAAAGTTTAGATAAAGAATTGGAAGATATCTTCCATTTGTATTTAACTACACCCTTTAAATTTGGCTCAATAAGAGGAAAAAAGCTTCTACCTAAAATTAAAAAGATTTATCAACTCGCTAAACCTATTGTTCATAAAAGGAAAGGTAAAATTTTATTAGACACGTTATATAAGGAATCTAGTAAATCTTTCGAACTAAATAATGAAGAAATTGCTGACTTAATATACAAATTGGTAGAAAGTGAAGCTGTTCAATCTATTCCAAAAGAAGAATTTAAATCTTAATTTCCTATTCATAATTAAAAGTTTTAAAAAATTAAGTTCTTTCTACTTTGGAAAAAGATTTTAAACTAAGCATATAATATTTTTACTAATCAAATTCAATTTAACCTAAAAATGAGGAGTGAAATAGTTGAAATTAACAGATATTATTGGTTTAGAAGCAAAACATGCTAAACTTTTGGAGAAGGAAGGTATATCGAGTACAGAAAAGTTAATTCCACTTACATATAATCAAATTAGTAAGTTAGCAAGGAAAATTGGTGTAGCAGTTAAAACCCTTGATACTTGGCAAGAACACGCAGAGCTAATGCAGATTCAAGGGGTAGATCCTGAAATGGCAAACGCGTTAAACCTTATCGGTATCGATTCTGTGAAGGAATTTGCATATAGAAATCCAAAAAGCACATTAGATAAACTTAAACAATTAAAAAATGACAATCCTAAAGTTCTCACAAAAATGCCCGCTCAAAAGGATATTGAGAATTGGATTAAAGTAGCAAAAGATATATCAGGAGCCCCTGAGAAAAAACCTACTAAAAAACCGGAAAAGAAAGCTGAACCTAAACCATCACCTATTCCTAAAATAGATTATGTACCCATCGAGGAGTTTAAGGGAGATTATGGGGAGTATGGTGCAGATTATTGGAATAATAAATGGGAAAAAGCACCAATAATCTATACTGGGAGAGCGTTAAGAGCTGAATCATACAAAAAACGAATAGATGCTGATGTTAAGTCTTTTATCAAAAAAGACGACGCAATTCTATGGCATGTTATAACACAGGTGGGATTACGGAAAGATACACCTAATGAAACTGCCTTAGCAATACAAAATTTCGTCTGTAACTTTCTGAAATATAAATACGATGATTTAACCGCTGAGATCGAAGAGTTCTGGTTATTTCCATTCGAGAGTATCCAGGCAGAGATTGGGGATTGCGAGGACGGAGCTATATTGATCGCCGCACTACTAATAAATGCAGGCATCCCTAGCTGGCGTGTAAAAGTTGCTGCTGCAGAAGTCATAGCTGATCCGGTGTTTGCTCCATCTGAAACAGAAGTTGGTGGCCATGCTTATTGTTTATATCTTGCAGATCGTCCTGATTCTAATAGAAAGTTAGAATGGGTAATACTTGATTGGTGTTATCTTCAGGATCCAGAATTGTCAATCGAAAAAAAACCTCTTGCTCGAAATGGGGGAACAGAAGGGGCCTATAAAGATACTCTATTCACATTCAATGACGAATTTTCATGGGCTCAGACGGCATTAGAAATAAAAGAAGGAAGGATAAGTAATAATAGAACAACTTCTAAAGATGAAATAATAGCTCCTTTAGAAGATGTTCTTAAACATTTAGCAGATGAAGAACTTAAAAAAATATTTAGAAAATATGGTATTGAAATTGAATAATAATAGCTAACATTATTTTTTTCTTTATTGATTTTATTCTGCTTCATCAAACAAAGAGGCACCACAATTAGGACAATATGCAACTTCCCTACCTATCTCAGATCCACACTTACTACACATAGTTTTAAACTCTAAAGTTGGTGGAATATTTTGCATCACATTCTTAAAGGTTTCATTTAACGCTTTTTTTATTTCCTCCAACTTCTGGTTCTTTTTTTCATCTGGAAATGAATGTACGAAAATAGAAGAGAGTTCTACTAAAAAATTTTCAATAAACTTGAGTTGATCAAAATAATTTTTGTTAACTTTAAACTTCAATAATTTCTCGCCTACTTCAGTCAAAGAATAAACCTTTCTTAATGGTCCTATTGGACTTTTAACTTTTTTAGCCTTTAAGAAACCTTCTTTTTCTAATTTTCTTAATAGTGGATAAATCGTACCTGATTGTGCCTCCCAAGTACCTGCAAAGCTTCTATTTAAGTTTTTTATCAAATCGTAACCAGATAATTGGTTACTATTGAAAATTGTCTCAATTATGGTAAATTCAAGAGGAGTAAGCTTACTCTTTTGGATCCCGTCAATAATTTCTTTTTTAATAGTAGATCTTAATTCTTCAATGTCATCTTCAAGATCTAGAAATTTTCCTAACCACATTTTAATATTATCCTTTCACTTTTTACTTGATTTTCTTTTCATTTTTGCTAATTCTTTTTCAATAGCACGCTCCTTTCTTGATTTAAATCTACCACCTTCTTCAGCTTTTCCACTAAGATATTGAATATAAAATAATAAATGTAAAGTTACAGCTGCACCCCAAAAAATTGCTGGAAAAACAACCCAGTAATATTCTGAAAGAGTTGTAAAATTGATGATAAATAGGAAAAGCATGACAAATATGTATGATGTAACATGATATATCACTCCACGTTTAGCCATGGGATAAACTCCTCTAGCATACAGAATATATGATAAAGCGTGCATAGTGAGCCCTATTAACCATGAAAAAAGGGGGAAAAGAAACCAATAAAATTCTGGTGTAGAGAAAAGGTTTACGATAATTAGCAAAATATTAATTAAGATAAAAATAAAAGTGTGGATCTTTACAGAAAACCTGAAACTTACTTTCTGCGCCGCTATTTTTCTTAAACTTTCTTCTGAGAATGCATTATTTTCAGTCATATTTTTTAATAAATATACGGAAAATCTAAAGTTTAATTACTTTAATTCTTTAAAATAAATTGTAATATAAAAAGATATTGTTGATTCTACATACCATTTTTACATATAGGTAGTAATCTGTTGATTCCTTCAAAATTGACACTCTTTCAATACAAAAATCTTATATTTTTGATGATAAATTAGTTTTTAATTATAAAATTTTACGAAATTTTCGAAATATTTTATAACATTAAAATAATACTAATTATACTCGGAATAATAAAATCAAAGAAGACGATTAAGAATAGCATAAAGTATAAATATCAATTTGTGTAAAACATCTAAACTCTAGCTTAAAATATATAACCAAATTTGGCATGTCAGCATTATCAGATTACCTTGAAAAGCTAGAAGCATGGGATCAAAAGGCTTTTCTAACTGTTTATAAAAGTGGTTTAAGTAGAAGAATCAAAAAATTTGCAATAGCATACAGTTTTCTTGGTTCTTTATATTTCTGGGGGCTTGTTTGGCTTGTTTGGTTTATTTATGGGTATATTACTAAGGATTATTATCTTTTAGTTCTCTTTACTGGTGGTTTTGAACAAAGCATAATTATTCATAGTATAATTCGATATAGAATTATTAAAAGAAAACGTCCTTTTATCACTCTCCAAAAAGAAGGCGTAAAAAAACATGATGATTTTATTAGAATACCTTATCTAATGAAAGAATCAGAAAAACAGTCGTTCCCTTCTGGTCATGTCACTTTTCTATTATTCTTTGGGTTCATATTTGCATTTTACTTTTCTGAGTTTTTGCATTATCCTCATATTTTTTGGATTATCCTCATTATATTTATTGGATTAGATATTATAATGGCGTTTTCTAGACTGATACTAGGGGTACATTACCCTATTGATGTAATCTTTGGATTTGTTTTTGGATTTTTATATGCTCTTTTATATCTCGGATTCACTTATCAATATTGGGTTATCTTTTATTACTGGTTAGGAGAAACTTTCTCTCCTATAATTCATTTTTGGTTATAATTCAAAATTTTTTTCGATATCGCTGAATTTTGATGCAATAAATCTAAGGCAGATTAATTAGTCGAAGAAAATTTATTAAACACAAATTTTTATTTCTTTGATTTCTTTTCCTATTTACAAACATGCGTTTACCTTTAAAGAATAGAAAAACACAATCAATACCTTATCATCAGAAATTCACTTCAGATTTTAATTCAGTAATTTTTATTGTTTTATGGAATTCTCTGGGCTTTTTTTTCATAGAATTTATTATGAATTATTATATTTATTGGGTTTTACATTATCCTCCTTATCAAGTGGGATTATTTTTTTCTTTTATCACTTTCGGAGGTTTAATTAGTTCATTATTCATAGGTTTTTTGACAGATCGTTATTCTAAACGGATTTTAGTAATGATAGGTTCCTTTGGGAGAGGGATATCTTATTTTTGTCTCTATACCTCTATCATATTCGAATCTTTAATAGGGATGTATATTAGTGCTTTTATTTTAGGATTGGGGGCGCATATTTTTTGGAATCCATTAGATTCAATAATTTCTGAAAAATCTTCAAAATATCATCGATCATCCGCCTTTGGAAAAAGGAGGTTTGCCTTAGGAATGGGAATGGTTATTGGTACTATAGTAGGGTTCTTAATATTTAGTTTGGCAAACATAATTACACCAGGTAATACTTTTTTTATATATGGAGCGATACCTATCTTTGGCATTTCGAATTTTTATGCTGGGATTCAATTCTCGCGGAAGGTGGATGAACAAAAAAAATTTTTATACCCTGAAATTGATAACAACCCTTTATCAACCCCCGAATTGAATTACTCCATGGATACCTCAAAAAAACCATTAGGTCTTTTATATTTTTTAGGAATTATAATATTGTTTTCTGGTTTTCTTTTAACTGCAATTAATTTTGGATTTTACAGACCTTATATTCAAACTTATGTAATTACATATATTAATAATAATGCAGAATTAGTAGCAGTTTTTTATTTGCCAACAGCTCTAATAGGAGCTTTAATCGCTCCTAAATTAGGCACATTAGCCGATAAAATGAATACATATCTAGCTGTTACCATAGCAAGTTTTTTGGGAGGAGTGGTAACTTGGTTAATCATTAATGCAGGTAATTTGTGGTTTTTTGCGATTTTACTTATAATTGACAATACAATAATGCTTACAGTCAGTTTTGTATTTGTCAATTTCCTTAGTAGGGCTTCTGTTAAACATCGAGGAAAGATCTTTGGTTTAATCACTGTTTTCGAATCAATTGGAATGATTATAGGTCCAGTTTTAGGAGGATTAGTATGGCAGATTATTAGCCCACAAGCACCTTTTATCATCTCAGTCATAGTAGAATGGTCATTAATCTCATTCTTTCTTATCGGAATATGGATTCTAAATCCTTATTTAGTAGAATCCATAGAAAATAAGAAAAAGAATTAAGGATATATTGAAAGTTTTTAAAAAATGTATTAATACCAATCGATAAATTCATCTAAGGAACGTCGTTTTCTTTCTTTCTCACTTGCCTTTTCACGAGCTTCATCTACAACACCAATTGCTATTATTCCCATTAATTCGAATTTTTCATTTGAAAATTTGAAAATTTCATTAACTTCCTCTTTTCGTGCCAGAATTTCACCAATCCACACAGCTCCTAAGCCTTCTTGAGCATGAACCCCTAATAGTACATTTTCCATGAATGCTCCAATGGCTTGTATGTCTTTTACTCTATTGTAGCCTCTTTCAAGATCTAAAAATATAACCAAGTTAACATAAGCATCTTCGATAATTCCTCCATCTTTAGAGAGTTCTGAAAGCATTCTTTTAACAGTAGGATGGATGACTATACAAACTCTCCATGGTTGACTATTATTCCCAGAAGGTGCCCATCTAGCACATTCCAAAATACTTAATATTTTTTCTTTACCAATTTTTTGATAAATAAAGTTTCTAGAACTTTTCCTCTGTTTAATGAATTCTATAAAATCACTCTTAACTAGATCCATATGTTATCCATATTTTAGATCTATATTTTAAACTTATCCCAATCTCTAATGTCTTTTAGGTATTATTTAGATATTCATCTACATATTTCTTCTATTTATGATTCTTAGAAATTATTATAAGAGTGAATATAAGAATGATCAATCTTTTATAGCAAAGTATAACGAGGTTATTTATATGGGCAAATTTTGGGGAAAGAAAGAAACTGATGAGCTTCTAGGGTCACCACAAGAAACAATGGGTTTTTCTAAAGAATATTCTTCGTTACTTCAGAGTTTTATTATAAGAAAATATGATTTTACAAATCTAAATCAAGTGGATGATATAAAGAATCAGTTACTCAAAAGAAAAATATTAATCATAAACGCAAAAGAGGTTCTTGAATATGTTGATATTTCAGAACTTAAGAGATGTATAGAGGATTTAAAGGCTTTCTTAAGAGAAAACGGGGGTAGTATGGGAAGGCTTGGAGATAATTACTTAATAATAACCCCTAATGCTCATGTTAAAATTGCTAACTAATTTTTATCGCTTTTTTCTTTCCCTTAGAATTTCAATAAAACTCTCAATTTGATTAAGAACTTGTGTTTCATTCATTTTTCTAGGATCATTCATATCACTTGTTATAACGAGTGAAGGAATGTCTGCTTCTTCCATTAATTTACGTTTCAAATCATACATTCCACACGCATTTGGACGGCATGATAAGTTGTCATGTAATATTACACCGTCAACTTTCCAATCTCTGACAGTTTCTTTAAACATTTTTACCCGAGTTTCTAAATCATATATGTACCAAAAACTTAAAACTAATTCAGCCATAGATTCTACTGGATTATTAATAACTGTTTCTTTTGTTATATTTGGATTAGTGTATTTAGTAAAAGCATATACATACGGTTCATAGACGATAATAGCATTCCAACGCTCTAAATTTGAAAAGAATTTTAGATTATACCAAAATGGGATTCCTTCAAACATTAACCTATATTCTTCATGCTCTAACGCACCAATCCCATTATTTACTCGATCTTTGGCCTCTTGATACATTCTTTTGTATAATTTGATAGGAGATTTTAATCCTGTCATTGTAAATAAAGGAAATAATCCCCCAAATGTATCTCTTGTAGAAACAGGGCAAGGAATATTTTTCCTTAATTCAAAAACGTCTTGCCAGACTTTTCCCAGTTCATAAGAATTTAAGGCGACTTCTCTTCCTTGTTCCGGATTGTACTCATGACCAGTTATTTCTGTTATGAAATCAAGTAACTCCCAAAGTTGCTCAATTATATATTTTTTATAGTATTCACGTTGTCTATTAGTCGTGTTGCTTACAACATGTGGTACATCTATTGTGAAATGAGGGACATTAAATCTTTCAGCTTGTACTTGAAACCAATTAACATGGGTATCACAAATTACATCGCTGGACAACATAAAAGTCGGTTTTCTTGTTCCACCAATACTCATATCGGCATTACTTAAGACTGCTCCAACATTAGTCTTAAAATACGAACATAGATCATAAGAAAATCCTTCTGATTCTGCTAATTCTATGAAATCTTGAGATTTCTTTAAAGCAGCTGAAATAGTTGCTGAATTTTCCGGTAACATCGGTTGTACATCCATAGTATATAAGAATTCTACTGGAGTACCTGCAGTAGCCCAAGCGGTAGGCTTACCGTCTCTATAAGCTTGTTCAATTGCTAAAAAGTGTCGCCCCATTTCATTTTTTAATTTATTAGTTGCATTAAGCATTTTACCCGTTCTTTTGCTTGTTGACATTTTTAACACTCCTTTATATAATTTCCTTAAATGCCTCAAATCTAGTTGTTAATTGTTTGTAGGATTCCCTATTATATTCCATCTCAACAAAAAGGTATGGAATTCCTAATTCTTTAAACTTTTTATTAAAATATGGATGATCATATAAAATTGGTTCACAAAATTTCTGAGCTACATTTATAATTCCATCGACATTAAATTGTTTAGCTAAATTTTCTATTATTTCAAATCTTTTATAAGAAGGAAATTTTGTGGAATAAATCGGTTTGTTTAAATGATATCTTGCTAAAGCTCTAATAGGATCTTCATTTTCATCAACATCATGCCAAAAATATTTTGTGCCTATGCAAAGATCATCGATAATAATTTGAAATCCAAGGTTTTCGAGAAATTTAATGAATTCTGTATCATCTATTACCGACCCTGTTAATAAGACATTTTTTATTTTATTTGATGAATGTGAACTCTGGGTTTTTAATTCTTCCAATTTTGATTTAAGCATTTCTAAAGCTTTATTTTTCTCTATTTTTTGTATCATCTTGACTAATGAATGAAATTCGGAACCCTTTAATATCGAATTTGATCTGTATTCTGAAATCTGTCTTAATAGATTCCTAATTTGATTCATTAACTTTATAGCATCAGTAATTTTGGTAGAAGTAATACTAACACTAAATTTCTCTTCTAAATGAATAATCAATTCTTTTATATCATCTATAAAGAACTTTAATGCTGCTTCATTTTGTTTCAATGGAGCGTTAAGAAAGTAGAAAAACTCAAGATCTACACATTCTAGCCATAAATCAAATTCCCGATTTGTACAATCACAGCCGTGGGAAGCAACAATACCTTGAAAATCATCACCTAAACCTTTAATCGCTTGTTCCAAAAGATTTTTTGCCCAAATACAGTGATTTGGAGGTACATGTTCGTTAGCTTTATTAATTTCTAGTGTAGGATCTCCAAATAATCTTACTGGAATCATATTCGCTGCAATAATAATCTCTTCAGGAGTTTCGACTCCACTGTCGAATATAGCAATTTTTTTAATGCGATATCCACCTAAATAATTTATTATCCTAAAATGCTATACTTCTAAATCTTGAAATATTTAAAAAAATATTTATTTAATCCTTCTATTTAATCTTTATATTAAGAATAATTTCAAGAAGATTTCAGTTCTATGTCCCAACCTACAATTTCACGAACGCTTAGTAAAGCAATATTAAAACCATCTGTGAGAATTAAGCTCAAGATCTGGAATACTTATTTAACAGGTAAGTTAGTTCGATTTGATAATTATATGAATCTAATTGTTAAAGACGCTAAAGAGATATATTTTGGACGTGGTGGAAAGCGTTCAAAAGACCTAGGAGTTGTAATGATAAGAGGGGCTAGCATAATATTTGTTGGACAGGATCGGGAAAAATTAATCTTCGTACAAGATGAAGAAATAAAATTAATGCATAGAGAAGAATCTGAAGATATATAATAATTGAGGGATCAAAAATGGGAAAGGGAACCCCAAGTAAAGGAAAGAAAAATAAAGCAGCAAGCCATAAAACCTGTCGCCGATGTGGAAGGCATTCTTATCACCGTCGAAAAAAATTTTGTGCCTATTGTGGATTCGGACGAACTGCCACCCTAAGACAACCTGGTTGGCGTAATAGAACAGCTCCATTTAATGGAAAGAAATCTTTTTATAGAGGCGCTAGAAAAATAAAAGCGTAATATAAAGAGTATACTGTTTTTTTAAAAAAAAATCTTTCTTTTGGAAAATGGCATAATTAAATTATTTTAAGTTTTTTAAGGTAATTTGCATTTTTTCATATTAATAAAGAAATTTATATCCCAATATGATCTTTAATGGATAATCTAGTAATTAACGATCTAAATAAAGAACTCGAGAGATTGGAAAATTTTGGTGAAGTTATTGGTAGTGCTGTGGTAAATCGAAATGGTCTATTAATTTCTTCAAGATTACCAAGAGATATTGATGATAGAAAATTAAGTGCTTTAGCTGCAACAATGTTTGAAGCAATCGAAACAGCTTCATTGAACTTAAGCAAAAATCAAATTAAAAATATAACAATACAATATCAAGATTATCAATTAATAATTTTGGAGATAAACGATAAAATTATTTTGGTTTCATTAATCGATTTTAATGCAAATCTAGGCTTAATTTTTATCGAAATTGAAGAAACTATAAACAATATTAAAAAATTAATAAAAAAGTGATGTAATATTTTAACAGAAAAACAGAAAGAAAGATATTCAAGACAAATTATCTCTTCTTTTATTGGAGAGGATGGCCAAGAAATTATCTCGAAAATTAAAGTTTTACAAATCGGAGCAGGGGGTTTAGGGTCGCCATTTGCGCTATATCTTACCGCTGCAGGCATTAATGAATTAACTATCATTGATAATGATATTTTAGATATTTCAAATTTACAAAGACAAATTCTTTATAATGAAACCTATATTGGAAAGGATAAAGTTAAATCTGCAAAAGAAGTATTGGAAAAACTTAATTCAGATCTTAAGATCAATGCTTATAAGGACTATCTTGATGAAAATTCAATAAGAAAATATCTTAAAGAACAGAAATATGATTTCATCGTAGATTGTTCTGATAATTTTCAAACTAAATTTCTAGTAAATAAAATTGCTATAGAAAACAATTTAAGATGTGTTATCGCTGGAATAAAAGATTTTTACGGACAACTCATAACTATCAATCCTAGAAAAAGCGCTTGCTATGAATGTGTTTTTTCGCCTATTGAATCTATTGAATCTACTGGACCCTTACCAGTAATAGGAGTTACTCCTGGGATTTTAGGAACCTTAGAAGCTCTAGAGGTTATTAAAACAGCGCTTGGTCTTCCAAACTTGGAAAACAAAATTCTCATGGTGAATCTTATAGATCTAAGCTTCAATATAATTGATATTGTAAAGAATGAGAAATGCATATGTTCATCATAAAATAATAAGAAAAACCTAAAATTTTGCAAAATCTGGATTTTCTCCAAAGAATTTCCTATAATCTTTGCCATGTTTTACATAATTAGCCGATGTTTTCTCACCTATCAATTCTCCTTCTTCTGGTAAGTTTTTTAGGAATTTAGCAGGAACACCGCCCCACAATTCCTTTGAAGGTACTTCTTTATTAGTAATTACTGCTCCAGCTGCAATCATCGATCCATCATTCAGCTTGGTGTTGTGTAGAATATTGCTCCCAATTCCAACAAGACATCCATCTCCTATTTCTACAGGTCCGTGTATCATCGCATGGTGACCAATTATACAATTTGAGCCAATTATTACTGATGTACCTTTTTCAATATGAATTGTAACATTTTCTTGAATGCTTGTCCTTTTTCCAATCCTAATAGGCCCTTGGTCACCTCGAAGAACTGCTCCAAACCATACATTACTCAATTCTCCAATTATTACATCACCTATTATAACAGCAGTTGGGGCAATATATACTGTTTCATGAATTTGTGGTATTTTTCCGGTTTTTGGACACGGTATTATTAATGGCATAATTTTATCAAATGATTTCTTGAAGTTTTAGAATTAACCCAAAATTAAGAATCTTATGGTAATAAAAATAAGAATTAATCAAGCATATTAGCTTCATTTAATATTTTTTTATGATCAAATGCCAATTCTAGATCTTTTAATCGTTGTTTTGGTATAAGTTCTACTTCTTTTGAATCATCTCCACTTCTCATATTGGAGATTTCTTCAACTATGCATTTGTAAGCAATACTATGAACATTACCTCTAGGATCACGGCCCTCTTCATCAAAAACACCAATTTTTTCTATTATCCTTACATCTAAATTTGTTTCTTCCTTAACTTCTCTAAGTAATGCATGCTTTGGCTTTTCACCTCTCTCTATAAAACCACCAGGAAGTGCATAAAATCCTTGAAATGGAGGATATTTCCGTTTTATTAATATTACATTTTCATTTCGATCTTCTATCACTGCGTCTACAGCATGTTTAACTTTCACTTTTTTAACCTGTATTCTCATATAAATGTTAAAAATTATTGTAATAACTAAAATTGCTGTTATTATTGTCGCAATTACAATGTTTAGTAATAAAGTAGGAATATCCCCCTCTTGTAGACTAAATGCAATCATGATTACTCCACCTAGGTCTGCGAGTATCCCCGCACCGAATAATAAATTTAGCAAATTTAAGCCTTTTTCAGTTCTCTTTTGAATTTCTTCATTTTTCTTTTGATACAATTGTTGCATAGAATCATAGATAATATCGAATTTCTCGTTAATTCTGTTTACAATGTTTTCAATTTCAAATTCATTTAAAAGATGTTTTAGTACTGTTGTATAATGTTGTCTTCTATTATAATCCAATTCATTATAAATCACGCTTAGATTTGTTTGAATTAATCCCCTTAAAAATCTTAAATTTCTAATTTTACTTTCGATAGTTTCAACGTCCTTAAACTCTTCAGATTGTGCTTTTAAGAACAATAAATCGAGGGACTCATTAATTAATCTTAATGCAAACAGTACTGATCGCATTTTTGGGGTCGGTCTCAAGACATATTCTTTCATATATGAATTAAAGAAATTTTCATAATTTTCTTCTGCCATATATATAAATCCAGAATTTCTTCGAATAAAATGTAATTCAGAAAGTCGATTAGATAAATTGTTTTCAATACGCCTATCATAGAGAGCCTCAGAATAATCTTCCCATTGTCCAGAATATATTTCTGTCCAATATCCTATTTCCTTTTTGTGTTTGTTAATATTATCCTTCGTCCATTCAATATATTCTGGTTTTACTTTATTAGAAGTTACAAATACAAAAATAGGACTCTCCAAATCGAAGATAATGCCTTTATTTTCTTCCTTTTTAGAATAAGTTCTAAGATATGCTAATAAAATTTGTGGTATTTGTTGTATAAAGTTTGATTTAATATTTTGTTTTTTTACTGGATCAATTTTATAATATTCTACATCAAATTGAAAAAACCCAAGTGTATCATACTTTCTTTGGCTATTTTCATCCTCATATGGAAAATTCTCTAAATAAGGTATCCACTTGCATTTTATTGAAACATTTTTCGCCATATCAATAATAGTTTCACCATACTCATCTCTTATATTGTAATAGATATCCTCTTTTCTTAAATTTTTTAATCGGATTTTTATCTCTTTCTCAACTTCTTGGCTTTTATTATTCCCATCGATGATAGATGTGTTCAAAAATGTACTTACAAACCAATATTCTTCTTTATATACAAATTCCATAATTAGGAGTAATACTTAATTAATTATATTAATATTTATAAAAAAAGGACTTATTTGTATTTAATTATTTTAATGACATAGTCTGTTTATATTCTGAAAATTTTAAAATGACAGTTAAAGAAAAACAACAGGTAATCCTTAATTTAAAGAGAAATAGTGACGTAACTATTTTAGCACATTATTACCAACCATTAGAAATTCAAGAAATAGCTGATTTCATAGGAGATTCTCTAGGTTTATCACGAATAGCCAAAGAAAAGGTTAATACCGAATACATTATTTTTGCAGGAGTCGATTTCATGGCTGAAACAGCTTCGATATTAAATCAAGATAAACATGTACTGATTCCTAATCCTGAATCATGTTGCCCTATGGCTGCCTATCTTACTCCAGAACTGGTGAGGGATTTTAAAAAAAAATACTCTGAACTTCCAATCGTTATGTATGTCAACTCAACTGCGGCTGTAAAAGCTGAATCTGATATTTGTTGTACATCTGCCAATGCAGTTAAGATTGTTGAGAAAATTAGTCATGAATTTGATGTTGATTCAGTATTATTTGGACCAGATGCAAACTTAGCAGACTATTCAGAAGAAATATCTAAGATAAATACAATAAAAATGCCTGAAAATGGACATTGCTATGTTCATTCACAAATTTCTGTAGAGGATATTAAAGTTATAAGAGAAAAATATCCTAACGCAAAACTTATCGTACATCCTGAATGTAAAAGAGAAGTAAGAAATTTATCTGATTATGTGGGTTCTACAACTCAGATGTATAATTATGTTAAAGAACATTCTTCTGAATTTAATGAATTTATAATAGGCACAGAGGTTGGGCTTTTGGAAAGACTAACTCAAGATTTTGCGAATAATAATTTTTACCTAGCAAAAGATAGATTAATATGTTATAATATGAAAAAACATAATCTTGAATTAATCATACAGATTTTAGAAAATCTAGATGATAAAACTTTTGAAATAAAGGTCCCTATTAGTATTGCCAACCGTGCTATAAAACCAATAGAAAAAATGTTGGACTATTCATAAACTTTGATATCTTTTAGGAAAAATTAGTAATGTCAAGTTTCTTTTTCATAGTTAATTCGGATTAAAAGTATGAACTTAAAACCTTCACGTTTCAAAGAAGTCAGTAATTCTCTTCTGAAATCTATCATCAAGATATTTGATGAAAGCATTCGTAGGTTTCCCTGACCAAATTGCATTTAAGTTTGTTTTCTTTTCATATTTCTCAATATTATTATATTTGAATTTGTATTTTTTCATTATTTCCCGAAGTTTAAACACCCATTGCACAAAATTCTTGTATAATCTTCCATTATTACTTGCTTTTGAATTATGCGTTTTTTCATAATATTTAATATCTTTATCGCTATATTCTGTGTAGTATCTAAAATTTTGGCCCATCCAAAAAAATCGCGATACTGATTCTGAAAATTTTTTAATCCTACATCCTGTAAGTTTAACTGTTTTAAGGTTAATTAACTCATTCAAAATATCTGGTATTTCTTCAATATTAATATTTCCTGAAAGATCTATAAGCTCAAGGTTATTTAGCCCATTTAGCCCTTCTATTTTTTCAATATAATTATTTTTTAAATAGATTTTTTTCAAATTATCCAGATTATCTAATCCCCTTATCTCCCTTATCCGATTATTACTTAGGTCAAGTTCTATTATATTTTTTGAATTCTCATTTAAGCCTTTAATATCTTCTATGTTCTCAATCATCTTATTCTTTAAGTTCACTTTTGAATTTGAAATAAGCCCAATTAATTTTTCATTATAAGAAATAATTTTAAGTTCCAAGTTGTTAAAATTAATCTGAGCCTTGTTAAGAAATTTTAAAATAGGAAAGCTCCTTACGCTCCTGTATTTACTGTATATAATTTCTACAAATATTTGTCTTATTGAATTTGGTATTTTATCTATTGCCTTTAATAAAATTAGATATTTGTACGTAAAACGAAATTTACTTATGAATTTTGAAGTAATTTGCTTTATCTGGTTAATAGATTCTGGATCTTCAGAATTTTCTAAAAGAGGTATAATCTTTCTAGAAAAATCCTCAATACTTGGAAAATCAATGTCAATTAACATACTCTCAAATTCATCTTCAGTTAAATAATGCAAATAGCCATTCTGTGTTAAGAATCTTATGACAGTAGGGTGTCCAGTAGCATATCTTATTGCTATTTCTTCTTTAAATTTACGTTTAGCCATAGGATCTCCTGCATCAACAAGTGCTTTTAAAAGGGGAAATGCTAAATTTCGATGAAGAATTCTTGTATCATACTCATTATCAGTCCAAGCTTGTATATTTGAGCAATGTCCCCAGAATTCTGTTTCAGGAGGAACTTTACGATGATCTCTTTCCATAGAACGATCTAGTTTTGTTGCTGCCTCATCAATCGATCTAATCTCATCATATTCTTCAATTCTATTAATTGGAATGTTTAGTAGAAGATACATGCATTGTCTGAATAATCGGTTGTTTACATAAATATTTGTTCTTCCGCCCTCAAGTTTTAGTTTGATATACTGGTTAATTTTGAATTCTTTTAATTTATTTAGAGGTTGAATTGAATTAAATAAGACAATTATTGAAATAATAAATAATACAAATATCTGATATTGATACATATTTCAGATAGATTAGGATTTTTGGTAACAGAGTTAAAGATAATTTTCTTTTTCAATATTAAAACCCCCATGATTTTAAAATTTATAAAATCATGTTTTATTTTTTGTAGTTTTAAAGCAATAAAACTAGCCTGATATTAAAGTAACCATATTAAAATTCAAGTCAATATTTGATCCACTTAAAATAGCCTGTTGTATTAATTTACCCTCTTCTGATAAAGATAAGTTTTTTGATTGAGCCACTCCTTCCATAAACTTTTTTCTTTCTATATCTAAAAAACCCATTTCGATAGCATTTTTAATAATTAAATTTAATACTAATAATTGAAATTGCTCTTGAATAGCAGCCCATATTATGCCCATTTCTCTTAATTGATCAGTTAATTCTCTAGCCATAATATCCAGATCATAAATCATATCATAGATACCTTCTTGAAGATTGATGATTTCATCAATAAGTTTATCTTTTACGAGTCTCAGCGTTGTAGTTCCCACTAAATCTTCTTCATGAAAAAAGAAATCGTTATTTTCGCGTTTAATTAAATAAAACCCAAAATCATTTTTTATTAACTTAAACCTAGCCAAATAGTTGATTGCCTCAATTGAAACATTATATATTTCACAAAATTGATCTAAATTCAGTTTATAACCAACAAATTCTTGAGAACTTGATTCATCAAAATGCCAATAATTTTTAGCAAAAGCTCCTTGGCCTAAAATAGAATTATAAAAAATATAGAATAAAGACAAGTATAAATCTCTATCTTGATGTAATTCAAAAAAGTTATCTCCTATTTTAGAAATTATTCTTACAATATGGATTATAAAAGGAGCTTCAACATTTATTTCCTTATAAAAATCTATTAAATTCTCAAGCTTTCTAACATTGTCCTTTAATTCATTTACTATAAATAATTCATCTTTTAGCTTTAGCGGTGTTTCTCCAAGTTTCTCTATTCCTCTCTCAGTAATTACGTAAGCGCGGTATTGTTTATTTGTTTGTTTATCAGTAACTATCCGTTGTTCAACATTGTCATTTTTTCTATGGTTATTGAGATACTTAGAGACTGTAGATCTGCTTAAATTTGAATATTTTATCAAACTAGTGAATCTTTGTGGTCCTAAGTTTCTAAGAATAAATAATATTCTTCTACTATTATCCTCAATACTACCGGCTTTTTTTAATAACTCAATCTTTAACTTTTTTGAGATATTCCAGCTTTCCATAATATTTTAATACGCATCTAAATATATAAAACTATACCTTTTTTTCGAACTTAGTTTGATGATATACTAAAATACAAATATTCACTTTTTTAGTTTACTTATGCAAAATTAAAGGTAAAGCTTTAAAAACTATGCTTTAAATATGAGATTTGGTAGTTTATTCAAATTTGTAATATTTTTTAAAAAATTATTATGACAGAACTAAACATTTTAAACAGAATAAAGAAAATTGAAGAAAGATTAGATAGGATTGAAGAACGCATTTCAAGTATAGAACATAGAATAGGGCGTTTTCCTTCTCCTCCAATACCAAAACCAGGTCCTAGACCATCTCCAGGACCTCCAAGTCCACCAGGAACGCCCCCAGAACCTTTTAAGTTCTAATTTATGTTACTAAAAATCTCTTAAATTAAAGAAGAAAAGATTTTCTGTTTCCTCTAAACCAAAGTTCGAGGTCTAGAACGAAAATCCTTATCTTATGAATCTGACAATTAATATTTAATAAAAATCAGTTTAGAAAAATTATAAGGGGTGTGATTAAAAATTACCCAATATAGGTTTAGGTTAACTGGAGTCCCTCCGGATCAAGCTATAAAATTGATTGAATTAGATCCGAATAGTTCAATCGCAGAAATTAAAAAAACAGTACAGCGTGAGTACAAATTAAATCCAATTTTAGCAATTCAATTCATTTTTAAAGGTAAAGTCTTACCTGATCAACTAAAGTTTGCAAAGATTGGAATTCATCCGAAGAAGGATGTAATTACCGTAATGGCCACTCAAGCTGGTGGAGTTTAATTAATTTCTAACAAGGAGATGTATTTATCACGGGGTTGTAAGGAGAAAAAATACATGGTTATTTTTTCTCTTTTTCTTTAAATTTTTTTTGTTTAACACTTTTTAATGTTCTAAATAAGATGTTTTCGTAAAATCCTTAAATTCTTTATTAAGAATTTTGATTATTTGTTTAGAAAAAGACTTGAAGCACGAAATCTCTCCATTAAAATTATTGAGAATGTCTTTATATTCATTAACAAAACTTGAAATAATTGTTTCAGAAACATTTTCCAATACTTTTTTATCAAAATCTATATTTTCACATTTAAGAACTAGATGATAGTTAGAATTATGAGTATAAAAGAAAAAGAGAAAACTGTCTAAGATTAATGTTTTTAAATTCTCTTTAAAACTATTCTTTGTAAACCTACATATTATATCAAAGTAACCTGCTAAAGATTGTTGATCGTTTAGTTGTTCATTATTTATTAAATTATGATAAAAGAGAGCGATTCCCGCTTGATTTATAATCATTAGTTCATTAATCATCTTAATTCATATTCTTATCTGGAATTTCCAACTAACTAGTTGAAATAACTTATTTTTAAATGTTTATTCTAAATAATTTAGAATTCACAAAATATATTCTCTTGAATTTATTATGCGAATCTTGTATATAAAGCATATTATTTGCTTAATAATAACAATAAATTTAGAAACTTCAGATTTTCAAATTTTGAAAAATAATTAAATCAATCAATAGTTTTAAACAGAATTATTCTTTAATGTGATTAAGGGAATAACACAAAAAATTGATTGAAATGGCATGGGGAGGTTCATTAAACAAAGAAGGTTCTAATCATATTAGAAAACTTAGAGAAGCAGATAAAGTAATTGGATTTTTAGAAAATTTCAAGAAGCATCTCGGACCGAAAGAAAAAGAAAATCTCACTAAAACTATTGAAATAATTACAGACTATATTACTAAAGTTTCTGAAAAAAGTGAATAGGAATTTAGAGTTCCTGTATTAACTCTTTAATGATTTCAATAATTTGATCAGCTACTTTTTGGACTGTATTTGTGAGATTGAATTCAAAAAATGGAAGGTCTTCATTTTCACTCCGTTCCTCTAGGGAGTATTCATTTTCCTTATATAAACTTAATTCTGAAAATCCTTCAAGACTCTCTGGTACAATTCCAATCATAAAAACGTTTAAATCTGGTAATTTTTCAATTAATAAATCAATAACTATATGGATTGGAATTGTATGTGATGATATTGGAACAGACTCGTTAATATTATCTCTTTCAATTAGAACAATAGTGCCAGGGGGTCTATTTAAATTGCAAGTATCCAGAATTACTAAATCTGATGCTTGGAATTCTATAATATTATCAATTCTACTTATTGGATCAATTCCAGCATTTAAAAATAAGAATTTTTTGTTTGAATAATACAGAAGCTCACTAATAACGTAAGGCCCAAAACCATCATCACTTAATTTCTCTTCACCAATACCCATGAAAACTATTTTATGAGCTTTATCCAATTTAGATAAAAGTTTTTTACGTAATTCTTTCATAAGTATATGAATCTTTTCTATATTATTAAATAATCAATAGAAAATCTTTTTCGAGAGAAAAATCTATTAAAATGAAATATAATTTTTCAAAATCTTTTTTAACTATCAATTTATAATGAATTAAGATTTTTATGGATTCGAAAAATTCTTTTGATCTAATAGAAAAATACAAGTTAATTGTCAATAATGCAAAGGATTTAATCGCAATATATAATGAAAGTTTTGAATGTGAGTATATCAATGAAAATGTTCTTAAGGATATTTTGGGATATTCTTTTGAGGATATAAAAGGAGAAAAATCAATTAAGACAATACATCCTGATGATTTTCAGATTGCAAAAAAAATTTATTATAAAACCTTTAAAACCGGAGTAGGTTATGGAGAATCAAGAATAAAGTGTAAAGATGGGAATTATAAGTGGTTAGAAAGCAGAGGAAAAATTTTTAAAGTGAATGGAAAGAAAAAGCTTATTTTAATCTCGAGAGATGTTACTGAAAGAAAGCAGATTGAACAAAAATTAAAAGAATCTGAAAAAAAATTTAAATTAATTACTGATAATGTTAATGATTTAATCGCAATTCTTAACAAAGATTTTAAGCATGAATTTATCAATAAAAAAGCTTATTTTAATGTTTTAGGGTATGCTGAAGAAGAAGTTATTGGAAAAAGAGTAAGAGATTTTATACATCCAGATGACATTAAAGAAATTACTAAAGCTACTAAGACTGGATTGCTTAAAGGAGAAATGTTAGAAGAGTATCGCATTAAACACAAAAATGGGCACTATATTTGGGTAGAAACAAAAGGCAGCTTTTTGAAAGAGAAAGGAATAATTAGTGGAGTGATATTTATTTCAAGAGACATTACAGATAAAAAAGAAGCTGAACAAAAAGTTGTTGAATCCGAAAATAAATATCGCACTCTATTTGAATCTAGTACAGATGGTATTTATTCCAGTGATATGGAGGGTAATTTTATAGAATTTAATAAGGCTTTTCTTAAAATGCTTGGATATACTGGAAAAGAACTTTTAAATAAAAATAATCGTCAAATAACACCATCAAAATGGTATGATATTGAGGATGAGATAACATTTACACAATTATCTGAAAATGAAAGCAAAATATATGAAAAAGAGTTTATTCGCAAAGATGGATCGACCATCCCAGTTAGTGTAAGATTTTGGATTTTACAAGATGAACAAGATGATCCTTATAGGATTTGGGCGATAGTGAGAGATATTACAGAACTTAAACAAATTGAAAACGAGTTAAAAGAAATTAATCTTTTAAAATCTGAATTTCTAAGGAGAGCCTCTCATGAATTAAAAACTCCATTAGTCTCCATCAAAGGATTTTCTGAATTAATTTTATCAAAATATTCAGAAGATCTTAATCAAAATATTATTTCATATTTGGAAGAAATAAATAAAGGATGCGAAAGATTACAGAGTATTATTAATAATCTTATACAAACTTCTAAATTAGAATCAACTGATTTTAAGCCTAAACTTGAAAAAGAAGATTTATCATTCTTGATCAATTATTGTGTAGAAGAGTTG
Source organism: Candidatus Hermodarchaeota archaeon (assembly GCA_048885705.1). Classification (GTDB taxonomy): domain Archaea; phylum Asgardarchaeota; class Lokiarchaeia; order Sigyniarchaeales; family SOKP01; genus Loki-b32. Next base: position 42,600 of record JBHLLJ010000006.1, read on the forward strand.
CATCCTCTTGTTGCTAAAAGAGAACATTCCATTAATTTGGAAATTCAAGATTCTATTATTACAAATTTTGAAAAGGAAGAAATTCATGATGTCATTTCAAATTTACTTATAAATGCGATAAAATATACACCAACAAAAGGATGGATTGACATAAGAAGTAAGATTTCAGAAAATTACGTCATTATTTCAATAAAAGATAACGGAATTGGGTTTACTGAAAAAGAAAAAAGTAAAATCTTTCAACAATTTGGTAAAATTGAAAGATATGGTCAAGGATTAGATTTAGGAATTGATGGTTCTGGTTTAGGTTTATATATTTCAAAAAAGATAATAGAAGCTCACGGTGGGAAAATTTGGATGGAATCTGAGGGAAAAAATAAAGGAAGCACTTTCTATTTTTCACTTCCACTTATTAAAGATTAGTTAAATAGGGCAGGTTTAAATGATATAATTTCTACCTATCTTTTATATTTTAATAATACTTTATTTAAGATTAGTAAATACTACACGTAAAAATTCATTAATTATAAACAATTCATATTAAATGTTATATGTCAGAAGATTTAGCTGAAAAAACTGAGAAAATTCAATTAGAAGGGATCATCGAAAAGGATAAGGTCATAGTTACGAATAGTAAAGCAATTGAAGAATTCTATAACACTTCATATATTGGTACAATAGAAATAAAGGATGATGGCCAGAAAATACTCGTTTTAGACTCAACAGAAGTATTACTTCTATGTGAGAGGAATCGAATACTATTATGGAAACATAATGATAAAAACAATCAATTATATGATTTTGAGGGTTTATTGACGTATTTCACTCAATATGATGAAAGGCTCTGGCAAAAGTACATTATTTACATGGATTTAAGAAAAAGAGGATATATTGTCCGTTCAGGTTATGGAGATGGGATAGATTTTCGAGTATATAAGAGAGGGGCTGATTTTGAAAAAGATTCGGCGAAATTTTTAATATTTCCTGTATTTGAAGGTGATCCTATAGAATTAAGAGATTTGGATAAGATGTCAAGAGTAGCTATGAGTTCCCGAAAGGATTTAATTGTTGCAACTGTAGATAGATTAAGTAAACCTATTTATTACAGTGTTAAAAAGTTTCAGATTTTAAATATTGGAGAGGATATAGATGAACGATAAGTTTTCTTGTGACACTTCAGTGATTTTCGATGGACAGATTCTTAATTTAATTGAGAACGGAGAATTGGGAGAAAAACCAGAAATTTTTATCTCAAATGTAGTTATCGCTGAAGTTGAATATCGGACAAACATTCAAAAGGAAATTGGTTTCTTTGGTTTAAATGTCTTAAAGCAATTAAGAAAGCTTCATGATGAAGGTTTGATTATTCTTCATGTTATAGGAAAAAGACCTACTAGAGATGAGATAAAAATGGCTCCTGGTGGAGAGTTAGATGCGATAATTAGAGAATCTGCATTAGAAAATGGTGCAACTTTAATCACTTCAGATAGAATTCAAGGAGATGTTGGTGTTTTTGAAGGTTTAGATATATTATTTACGTGGGATCAAAAAATTCTAAGAGAAAAACAACCTCTTTCTTTAAAGCTATTAGAATTTTTTGATGAGACTACAATGAGTGTTCATCTCAAAAGAAATCTACCACCTTATGCCAAGAAAGGTGCTCCAGGTAATTGGTATCTTGAAAAAATCGATGAAACACCTCTAAGCCCTCAAGTGATTGAGGATATTGCTCTTGAAATTATTGAAAATGTACGTGCGGATGAACACTCCTTTATAGAAATTGAAAGAGAAGGTGCTGTTGTAGCACAGTTACGTGAGTTTAGAATAGTAATTACCCGTCCGCCCTTTTCCAATGATGTAGAAATAACAGCAGTAAGACCTTTGGTAAGCTTAAATTTATCTGATTATTCAATTGATGACAGATTACAGAAAAGATTGCAAAAAGCAGAGGGGATCCTTGTAGCAGGGCCACCGGGAGCAGGAAAATCGACTTTTTCGGCGGCTTTAGCTAATTATTATTTAAGTCAAGATAAAGTGATTAAAACACTTGAAAGTGTGAGAGATTTACAAGTGGAACCTGAAATAACTCAATATACTAAATTAGAAGGAAGTCTAGAGAATTCAGCAGACATTCTCTTGCTTGTGAGACCTGATTTTACGATTTTTGATGAGGTTAGAACCACCAAGGATTTTGAAGTTTATTCAGATTTTCGGTTATCTGGAGTAGGTATGGTTGGCGTTGTCCATTCATCATCTGCAATAGATGCAATTCAAAGATTTATTGGCCGTATAGAACTTGGTATGTTGCCTTCTATAATAGATACAATTATTTTTATAGAGGGTGGGGATATTTCAAGTGTGTTAGTAATTAAGATGACCGTTAAAGTTCCTTCAGGATTCAGAGATAGAGATCTGGCTAGACCAGTGGTTGAGGTGAGAGATTATAAAACTAGACAATTAGAATATGAAATCTATTCATTTGGTCAAGATATTGTAATAAACCCTATAAAACCTAAAATATTAAAAGAGAGACCTATTCAGTTTAGGGAGTTATCTAAATATGCAAGAAAGAAATCTAAAAAGGAAAGAATCAATCTCCAAATAGAAATAATGAAAGATAGAATTGTTTTAAAGGCAGCTCCAGAATATGCCAGCCAAAACATTATTGTATTCTGTGATAAAGAAGAAATATTCAATGGATCATTAAGTAGAAAAGCAGAGATTAATTTATCCTTATCAAACAAAGAGGGAAGAAGGATTCTAAAAGAATTTGATAGAAATAAAGAGATCTATGCAATAGTAAAATAACTTTAATATTGAGTTAAAAATCAATTAATCCCTTTTTCTTTAAAATAATCAAACCATCTAAAGTCCAGATTGGCCTCCACCAAGGTAAATCTTGATATATTATTTTAAGGCCACCATCGTCTTTAAGACCATTAAAAAAATTTTCTACCTCATTTTCTAAAACTTCCTTGTTCACATTGTCGAGAGCATGATACCAATGTCGCCCAAATAATGGATAATGTTCTCTATTTTTTTCAAATATACTTGGTAATTGGTTGATGATATTTTTTAACATCTTTTTATCCTCTTTACTATCTCCTAAATATTTCAGATATATGAAATACGGATATTCATAAAATGTAAATTCTTCTGGAATGGAGCTGTTTAAAAAATAATTTTTCACTTTTTTATAAAAATCAGCGTCAATTAATCCCCACTTTTTAATAAAGCCCGTTAAAGCAAATATTCTTAGATCATCAGAACCACTCCACCATTTTTGAAATGGGTAATTATACATATTTTTAGGAGGATGATTAATATATCCTTCTTCGTTTTGTTCCTCAATAATCCAGTTAAATAATTGATCTATAATTTCATTATCTACAAAGTCCAAGAGATCAATATAAAACATTGCAGTTTCAGCACCTATAGCAGTACTATCTGGACATAATAAATCTGGCTCTATTCCATTACCAAATCCTCCATCTTGGTTTTGATACGCCGCCAAAACTTTAATAACATCATCCTCTCTTCCATTTTCAAAAAAAAATGAAAATAATTGCCTTTCAAGGAGTCTTCCATTTTTAAAAATAAAATCTTTTACCTTTTTGAACTGATTTTTGTTAAAAGTCTGCATAATGATCACAAAATTATATTTATTTATAAAGAAATTAAAACAGCGAGAAGATTTATTAATTTTTGTTTAAAATTTTTTTTACTTTTTCCATTATTGGGGGAAGTACATCCTCAATCAAATCATCAAACCTTATATCTGCTATAAAATCTAGTGGTGTAGCTCCTTTATTAAGAATTATAAGTTTAGCACCATTTACTTTTGCAATTTCCGGCATATACATGGCGGGGGATACCACTAAAGATGAGCCAATAACGAAAAATACATCTGCTCTTCCTGACCGAATTTCTGACTCTTTAAGTTCATCATAAGGAAGATTATCGCCAAAATTAACAATACTTGATATTAATCGCCCATTACAGTGAGGACATGTTGGTTGGCCTTCTCTGACGGGATAACTTCTATATCCTGGACCCCAAATATTTTTGTCCCAACTAACTTCTTCAAATAACATTTTTCTATTACAGGATAAACATTTCATAAAGTATAAGTTCCCATGAAGTTCACTAAGCATATCAAAAGGGATTCCTGATTTAGCATGTAAACCGTCTACATTTTGAGAAATGAGATAATTTAATTTTCCCATATCCATTAACTCCACAATTGCATAATGATTAGGGTTGGGTCTCACTTGGTCCCAAGGTGGACTTTTGGGAGGAGGAAGCCCTTTATCACGACGAGTCCAAACTCCGTCAGGACCTCTATAATCAGGTAATCCGCTTCCGGTAGAAATTCCAGCACCGGTAAAAACAACAAGTCGTTCTGATTCAGCTATCCATTCAGCAGCTAAACTAATTTTTTCTTCAAATTCCATAAAAATCATAAAAGAAATTGAGTATAAAAAGATAATGTTATTCCACATGACTCAAATTTATACCTTTCGTTTCACGCAGAAATACTAGAATTAAAAAAAAAACTACAAAAAAGAGTAAACTAAAAGTTAAAAAAGATACTGCTAAACCCTGACTGAAAGTTATTATACTACTTAGGATTAGTCCAACTGTAATTCCTGCCGAACTTGTTAGAGTTTTCAATCCTGCACCAGTTCCTCTGGTTTGAGTAGGAATTATTTC
>JBHLLJ010000007.1:0-45513 GCA_048885705.1 Candidatus Hermodarchaeota archaeon
TTATTGGGTTTTTTGAGATATATTTTTCTTATAGCATTTAATTATATTTATTCTTGTGTAAATTCAATCTTAGATAATATTCTTTATGAAAAAAAGTATTAAGGATTGAGAAAAAATGAAAACAAAAATTAAAGAAAGTTGTTTATTGTTTTTATTTGAATAAAGCGTGTTTTATAATTGAATATGGGTAAGTTTGGAAGTTTTGTGTTAGTTTTGGATTCAAAAATTTTTATAAAAATGTAAAAGACCTTTTTGGAGTTATTTTTTGTTAAGCAAAATCATTCTAAATATTAGGTCTTAATTCTCAATGAGTCATTAACTTTTTAAATACTCTTAAGTAGAGATACGTACCTTAATTGATTTAAGTGGTAATGAATATGGAAAAAAAGTATAAGATTATAATAATTGCTTTATCTATAAGTTTAGTTGTAATTACAGGTATATCAATTCCTCTAATACTATATTCAGGACTTAGTCCAGCAATTATTACGTTTAATACACAAGAATTAGGACAAATTGATACTGGAGAAGCAGCAGTTGATGTTGAGGTCCATGGAGATATCGCATATGTAGTAGATACGACAGAGGGCAATCCTAATGGGTTACTAATTATCAATATTAGTGATCCTGCTCATCCTTATAATCTGGGGTCATATTATCAAAGTGGAATTCCCATACAGGTAAATGTTGTTGGAGAAATTGCATATTTAGCGAATATACAAGTCGGCTTAGAAATTCTTAATATTAGTGATCCATCAAATCCAAATAAGATAGATCAATATACAGGAAGTAGTGCTGCTTGGGATATACAAGTTATTGGTGAGATCGGATATTTAGCGGATTGGAATTTGGGATTTGTAATATTAAATGTAAGTGATCCTTCAAATGTAGCACATATAACTACTTTTGGAATTACAGGTGCTTGTGTACATGTCCATGTCTCTAACAATTTGGCATATATAATAGATCATCATACGACATATAGTGGTTTGAGAATTGTTAATGTAACAGATCCTTCAAATCCCGTTCAGATTGGAAGTCATACTCCTGGTGGTATAGATTATTGGAATCCTTATGTTTATGGAGATTATGTTTACGTTTTTAATCATGGTAGTGGGGGGGGAGAATTGAGGATACTTGATGTGAGTGATCCTTCAAATATAGTTCAAGAAGGAATATTTGATGATGGAGGTACTCTCTATGCGGCTTATGTAAATGGATCTAGAGCCTATTTAGCAGATTATCACAATGGTTTACATGTGGTTAATATTAGCAACCCTTCGAATCCTATAAAAATAGCTCAATTTTATGATGGTAGTCATGCCGTAGATGTAGATGTTATTGATGATATTGCATATGTTGCCGATAGAGATGATGGATTAGAGATCATTAAAATTTTAATATAATTACCTTAAATAATTTTTATTAAAGGGAGTAATATATATTATAATTCATTTTTTGAAAAAGGATTAAGAATGTTAAAATCTAGTAAAAGGTATATCCTCTAAACTCTTGATTTAGAGTATTAATATTATCTGACGTCATTAGATTTTGTTAGAACTTACTCTTTTAATAATTTTCATAGCAAAAATTATTTCGATCTTTAAAAAAAATCTTGTTTGTCGGATTGAAATTAACTTTAAATTAGAAATAAGACTGAGATGCAGTTATGCATATTCAACTAATTATTAAAAAGCTTGCATTTCTTAATGAATTACGAGTAATAATGTAAAAAAAAAATTTAGGTGATTTTGAAAAGATGGAAAATGAAATGATAGAATTCGTTTCTAGTATAAAAAAAGCAATAAGGAGGTCAATATAATTGACAGGACAAGAACCAGATCGATTTTATTATAAAGATCAGAGATTAGATCTTGTTGGTATAAAGGGTAAAGGGTTACTCCTACCGTCAGATTTTGGAATTGAAACTCATATGACTGCTACTAGTTGTCGGAGAGGATATATAATGAGATACAAAATAGTTGAAAATCAACTAGTTTTGGATGGCTTTTGGTTTAGTTCAAAAACTGACGATCTCCCTGAGATTAATGGTATAAAACCTGTTAAATTATCAGAAGAAACGGCGGAAGAGGATGATTATATGCGCCATATGTTTAAATTTGAATACAGGAATTTAGAGAAAAAAATACAGTTTAAGGGGAGTATCATATTAGCGAAAGACTTAATACGATCGAAATATGTTCATATGGGATTTCAGAGCCCGACAGCTTATAAAACAGTCTTAAAGTTTGAATTTAAAGACGGGATGATTGTCAATGTTCAGGACATATCTAAAGCCACTAAAAAAGCCAGAAAATAAGGGATTACTGATAGGTACCATCTGAGGGGTTCGATCTGAGTCCCGATCTGAGTCTTTTAAAGATTATAACATATTTATTTTTGCCCCATATTAGAATTTCAATAAATAAGATTTAATAATTAAAAAAAATAGTCGAGCTAATGCTCTAGAAATTAAAAATACTGCTCGAAGAGTAATTTTACCTTTTTTTTAAGTTTTCTATTTCTAATAATTAGGCTTTCCTCAATTTATTTCCCTTATAAATTAAAATGATTCCAACTATTCCAACTGGTACAATATAAATTAAATTATAAACAAAAGCAGTTTGTGCCATTGTTAAATGAAATCCTCCACCAGGAATAGTATTCTCTAGGTAGATATAAAGCAAGATACTATAGGGAATTATAAAAATGATAATAGCTAAACCAATTCCAATAAATTTATTATATTTTTGCATCTTCAAACTGATAGTCTAATTATTTATTATAAATATATGTTTTTGAAAAAAGTAAGGAAAAAAAAATTATAAAATAGTGATCAGAGCAATGGCAACTTATAGCGCAAGTCTAAATAGTTCCATATCCCATGACTACTCACACTTGGAATGTGATATGTGTGGTTCATTGAAATTATAAATTTCTAATCTCTCAAACTTTCAGACTTTAAATAAATACTCATCTTGTGGAGAGCTTAAAAAATTAAATACAATTAAAAGTCTTCATTCAGTATCAACAGTTAAAAAAAAAATAATTGAATTTTATTTAGTCTTTAATGATGTCTTTGAATATGTTAACAAAAGCTTTAACATCTTTATTTATGAAATATATATCATATGGATTTCTTCTTTTCAATAAAAGCATATAATAAGGATTTGTGGTTTCTTCTAACATAATAGGTTTAAATAAGAAATAATTGTCTAATCTTCTAACCACAATCTGATCTTCCTGTCTTTCTAACATCATATCAGAAAAAACATCATTAAGTGTAAGAAAGTACGCGATAGTCCGTGAAAGTGTGTCTTTTGAGTCATCATCTATAAACCAAGAGCCTAAAATAATAGAATTTTTATCAATTATCATCAAACCTTCACAAGCTAATTTTCTGGCAAATTCCTCAACAGTTTTCTGTATTAGTTGCTTCTTTGGGTATAATTCTAATAAAATATTTGACATCGCGTTTATGATTGTATACGGATTATATATTGAAGTAATAAAGAAATTGATTTTTTTATAGTTCAATGTCTGTATGATTTCTTTCTTTAAAACACCAATTTGGTGTTCAATTTCTTTTTGTACAGTCAAAATTAATTTAGGGTCATATTTATGAAAGAAAATATTAATATAGGGTTCAATCTTTAATTCAATAAATTTATCAACTACATCGTACAAATAACTCAAAGATTCATGAACTCTAGAAGCATCTAATATATCTATAACATAAATTGCAACTTCTGTATCAGCAAAATATTTGCTAGGATTTCTTAAATAGGAAATGAGATAACTTTTTTGTCCACCTAAATCCCATTCACTTATTTCTCTTCCTAATAATTTAAATGTTCTCCTCTGAGCACCTCTGGTTGGCTCAATTAAAGCTATTGTTGAGAATTCTCTCTGTAGAGCCAAAATTATACTAGATTTTCCTGCTCCATCCAGTCCAGTGAATAAAATTTTGTAAGTCTTTTCTTTAGATGGCTCTTCTTCATGAAAAAATTGTAAGGAATCTTCCATTATGATGTTACCTCTTTTACCCTCACCAAATTAGATTATAATTTAATACTCAACTAAATAAATATTTCCGCCTAGGAATTATACAGTAAATTTTGTATTTAAATCTATTTTATGTAAACCATATAAGATTTTTTTTACTTATCAGTAAAAAATAAAGCGTGGTAAATTCAATATTAGAATCTGATTTGGATTAAAATCATCTAGAATTATAATATTTATTAAGAAATAAAGAGAAATATTATCAAATTATTATATTTTGAAAAAAAAAACATACTGAGAAATTTATGAGTAAAGAGAGAACTGAAGAATCAGGAAAATTTTCTTATAAAAGAGCAGTAGGATATGGAATCGGGCAATTATCAGATATAGCATCCTATCAAGCTTTTACATTTCTCACATTTACATTTTATTATGCTATTGTGCAAATCAATATAGTGTGGATATCGATAGGATTTATAATTTGGTCAATTTGGAATAGTTTTAATGATACATTTATTGGATATCTTTCAGATAGAACTCATACTAAATGGGGTCGTCGATTTCCTTGGATAATGGCTTCATTACTCCCTATAGCATTAATATTGATTTTTCTCTTCACACCTCCTTTTAATTGGGGTATTACTAATGAGATTACAAATTTCACATATTTTCTTTTCATCATCATAATCTTCGAATTATTTTTTACGATGTATGATATAAATTTTACAGCCTTATACCCTGAAATCTTTCTTACAGAGGAAGAAAGAACTAAAGGTAATAATGTTCGACAGTTGTTTGCAATATTTGGATTAATTGCTGCTTTTATCATGCCTGGAATATTTATTTCAAGTTACACAAGTGCACAGCCTGGGGAATACACTTTTTATGGATTAATTGTAGCAGTGGTAGTAATCATACCAGGACTACTTTTTTTAAAATTCTCTCCTAAAGAAAGAATTGAATTTCGAGAAGATTACAAAAAAGCACCGTCATTTTTTAAGAATCTTAAATTTTGTGTTAAAAGTAAAAGTTTTATGAGGTATATACCTGCTGAAATTGCAAATTGGTTTGTGTATGGAATGTTACCTGTAATTGTGCCTTTGTATGGAGAATTTGTATTGGGATTTGTAGACCCTCTTATGATTTCTTTATTATTAGGGGCAACTTTCTTATCCACAGCTATTTTTATGACAATATTATGGAAACCATTAGTTCAAAAGATAGGGCCTAGAAAATCATGGCTAATATCAATGACAATATGGATTGCAACTCTATCTCCATTATTTTTCCTTGATTCAACCATGCCATTCTTAGAAATTACTGCTTATATCGTTTTTTTCTTAATAGGAATTGGTTTATCTGGATCACTATATATTATTGATATAATTATAGCTGATATTGTAGATGAGGATGAAGTTAAAACTGGTACACGTAGAGAAGGTGGTTATTATGGCGTAAATATTTTTTTCCAACGATTTGCGACAGTTTTTGTATTTCTTATAATCGGTCCTGTATTTTTAATTGCTGATTGGGCAGAATTTAATCCAATTACTATTCCGGAATTTGGGCTACGTAGTTTAATGTTTATATACCCAGCAATAGCTTTAGTGATTGCAATTATAGCAATATTCTTTTACCCATTAGACGGCGAGAGATTAAAAAATATAAAAGAACAAAGAGAAATAATTCATCAAGAAAAAAAATTAAAAATATAAATTTCTTTCATTTTTATTTAATTTCTTTTAATTTAGATATGCCTCTGCGTATCCGATCTAGTATTTCGTCAAGCTCCTGTTTTTGTATTATTAAGGGTGGTAAAATTTTGAGAGTATCTTTTTTATTATTACAATAATCAAGCAATACTCCTTCTTTTATTATAGAGAGCATAGCTAATTGACTATCCGTTTCATTAAAGAACTCAACACCGCACATAAGACCTCTCCCTCTAATTTCTTTAATCATATCAGAAAAGTCATTTTTAATCCCCTCTAAACCATTCTGGAAGTGCTTTCCCATTTCTTTAACGTGATTTAAGAATTTTTGATCTGATTGGATTTTTAACATTTCAAGTGTAATTGCACACCCAATATCGGAACCCCCTGTCGTAGAAATATGTATAAAGGGATCATCTTTATAGACAACTTTTTCAATGAATGGTTTATAACTACAAGTTGATAATGGATAAATTCCCGCGGTCATACCTTTTCCTAATACCATGAAATCTGGTACTACTTTCTCATTGGGATAAAGGCCACCATATATTGCCCATAAATGACCTGTCCTACCCAACCCTGCTTGTACTTCATCAATGATCATCATTGCTCCTTTCTCATCACATATTTCTCTTACCTCTGCAAAATATCCTTCATGAGCAATCAATATACCTGCAGTGGCAGGAATAGTTTCTAATATAACACAAGCTATATCATCCGTTACTGCTTTTCTCATAGCATCGGCATTTCCAAATGGAATCTGTTTAAAACCTGGAAGCTCCCAAAGGAACTTCTCTCTAAATCCGGGATCCCCAGTTGCTAATGCAAAACCAGTATGACCATGATATCCACCTATAGCAGATATACAACCTTTACGTTTCGTATATGCTCTTGAAAATTTAATAGCACAATCTATTGATTCCCCTCCGCCAACTCCAAAAGTAGTTTTACTGATATCACCAGGTAATAAATCAGCAAGTTTCTTCCCTAAAAGAGCTCTTTGTTCGGATAAAAGAATATGATCACCAATATCTAATCCTTCTTCTAATGCATCTTTGAATATTTTAATAATCGTAGGATTATGATGGCCTAAGTTATATACACCTCCGGAAGTTCGACAATTATAGAACTCTAAAGGAGGTTCACCTGGCCTTGAACCCTCTAAAGTCCGCATTTTAACTCCTTCTCTCTTACCAGGAATAACACCTAAACCTAGACTCTTAAAAAATCGAACTTTAGGACCATTTACATAGTTTTTATACAGTTTAAGTAATTTTTTTTGAGGTAAGGTTCCAAAAAATTTCTTCTCAGGATTCCCATTCATAATGTTAATTAAAACATATAAAAATATTTTAAAATTTTGAAATTAAAAGCAAAGAAAATATCCCTAAAATAGATAATTTATTATAAAATTAGAAAAGAAAAAGGAAAAATAAAAAAATGCAAAATTTTTATGCCAAATTAGAGGTTAGACTAAAACTCATATCCACACTTTTTGCAAACATGCTTTTTTGCATACATAGGGATGTGTCCTACGTAAGAGAGCACTTTAGTCTTATCTTCGGTAACCTTTATATTGTTCCCGACAGCACCACACATAGGACATGTAATCCTTTCATCACTAGAAAAACCTCCTGCACCAATTTCAGGTGGCTTTAAATCTTGTAATTCGGTTTCGACTTCATGAAGATGTGTTGTTGCAGATTCTAAGGATTGTTCTTTTTCAGTAAGTTGATCACTTAATTCCTGAACTTGAGCATCTCTTTGCAAGAGTGTGTTGTTCATCTCGCTTAGTTGTGAGTTTAATTGAGTTATTTCACCTTGAGCCATAGCAAGCTTAGAGGTCAATTCCTCAACTTGTGGTGTTAGGGATTCAACTTTACTCTTAGCTTCATTAAGTTGCGAATCTAAATCAGACATTTTTTCTAATTTTGAGGTTAATTCGCTTAATTTTGTTTCACTATCCTCAGTTCTAGATTTATATTCGGCTAATTCTGTCTTAAGATTAGTATTTTCAGTGTTTAAGTCTCGAATTATATCTTGATCTTCAGTTTTAGTTTTTGCGAGATCACTACTCGTGTTTGATAATTGGTTTTCAGTTTGTTCAAGCTTGCTACCAGTTTCATCTAGTTCACTCATGGTATCCGCTAATTTATTCTTCGTTTGTGCCAATTCATTTTTACTGTCAGAAAGTTGTTTTTCAAGATCATTTACTTTTGATCTAAGATCTAACAAGATTTTTCCTTCAATAGATTGTTTTTTATCTGGTTTTTGTTCGGCTTTTTCCCAGTCAATTGACAATTCTGTCAACCTCGATTTTTAATTTGAATTGATTTTATGAATTAAATTTATTATTAATATATAAATCATAGTGTATAATGTTTTTAATTATTTTTACATTTAGTTTTCATTTCCTAAACTAAGGATTATGATTTAATTATTTTCAAGATTATAATATATTATAAGGAAATCATTAAAGAATAGAGATTATTTAGATGGAACCAATAGATGATTCAAAATTCAAAATTGATTATATTTCTACTTCTGGAGTATACAAAACTTCGTTTACACTAATTATGATTCTCCAATTTTTTGCGGGATGTGTAATTATCATTTTAGTTAATATTTGGTATTATAATGACCTCTACTTTCTCTTAACAGGAAAAAGAATTATACCGTTTCTTTTAATTGGTCAGTGGTGGGAATGGTTTTTGCTTCCCTTGAATATTTATGGGAATCTATTGTTATTTACCTTTTCCATTATTTTATTCTCGGCAGTAATTTTTAAGATTTTAAACAAAATCCACCCTCCTAGAGAAGGGGTATTCGAAAGAGGTTCTAAAGAATGGAAATACACACATCGAAGATTTTGGACTGCTTACTTTCCAATTTGGTTAGCAAGATCTCTACCATTGCCATGGTCTGATATTTTTGTTTATCGTTTTTTAGGAGTTCATATAGGAAGAAATGTGGTTGCGTATGAAGGGTATATTGATCCAGAATTAATTGAAATTGGAGATTATACAATGACATCACTAAATATTTGTATTTTCTCACATCTCATTTATCAAGATAGAATCTTTATCAAAAAAGTTAAAATAGGAAAAGCTTGTATTGTTGGGCCTCATACTATAATAAGCCCAGGTAGCGTTCTCCAGGATGGAGCTGTTTTAGGTGTGAATAGCTATACTTGGATAGACCAAGAATTGGAAAGCGATTTAATTCATGTTGGAATTCCTGTAAGCATGACATTACCCATTCAATCAGTTGAAGAATCTCAATTAAAGGTTGAGAGAGTGAAAACTGAGTCAATGAAAAGTGCTGATCCTAATGATAAGAGTAATAAAGGAGGGATTAAATAAGAAATGTTTCAACCAGCTAGTTTAAAAGGGGATTCTCCAACTCCAGTAGATGAAAGGCTTAGAAATAAGTATATAATTATTTATTTCCTTGTAATTGTTTTAAGTTTTTTTCCTTGTGTGTTGTTTGAATGGATTTATGGTATCTTTCTTTGGAAAGAAGGACTATACATGTGGTTCATTTTTTTATTTCCTTTCAATATCTTAATTTTAATTCATTTATTACAGTTAAGTGCGATTTTGTTTTCTGTTTTATTCTTAACAATCTTAAAATTAATATTTCCTCCAAAAGAAGGAAATTTTAATAGAGATATCAAAGATAAGAACTATTTTTACTGGAATTTGAGAAATATAATTAAGAAGTGGCCACTTTTTATAAGTGCTTCAAATCCATTTCCTTGGTTCAAATATCGGTTTACATTTCGATTTTTTGGAGTAAAAATAGGGAGGAATGGAATACACGACAATAGTTGGATCTCTTCTGAATTTGTATCGATAGGTAAAAATGTTGTTATTGGTATGAATACTAACATCTTGAGTTTTGGAATTGAGCAGGATAAGTTTATTTTAAAGAAGATTATTATTGAGGATGATGTCTTAATTGGGGCTAAATGCGTATTATTACCTGGGACTCATATAAAGCATAATGCAAAATTATCTGCTCATTCTTACACTAAATTCAATCAAGTCTTAGAAGAAAAATCAATTTATATTGGTCATCCAGCAAAATTAAAAGAGATAAATTAGAATATGATCACTGAAAAAAGTATGAAATTAAAAACAGAAAGTGGAAAATCCTTAAAAAGAAGAATAGTTATTGTATCAGATACTCATATTAGTCGAGCAAGAGGACCTTTTAATCTTCATGCCTATAATTTAGGTATACAACAAATAAATAAGATAAAAGATGTTAATCTGTATTTACATCTTGGAGATATCACTCACACTGGCACACTTTTAGAATATGAATATGCTATGGAACAATTTAAGAAGTTTAAGCCGATATCTAAATGCCCACTAATGATTTTAATAGGGAACCATGATGCTATGAATGTTGGATATCTATTATTCGAGGAAATGATTGGGAGGAGGCATTATGAGTATGAAGATGATGAGTTGTATATTATTGGAATAGATAGTACTAAACCAGACTTACCAGGAGGTATTATTCATCATAATGTAATTGAGGCTGTAAGAAAACGATTAATAATCCCTGAACGAGAAAATAAATTTAAGATTGTTTGTTTTCACCATCAACTAATACCTATTCCAAATACAGGGAAAGAAAGATCAGCAATTGATGATTCAGGTGATATGCTTAAAATGCTTTTAGATACAAAAGTGGATTTAGTATTAAATGGTCATAGGCACACTTCAAACTTATATACAGTAAGTAGTAGCGAAAAGGATTTGTTCATTTTTAATGCAGGAACATTTTGTTGTAATAAAACAAGATATCGTGACTTATTTACGTATTCTATTATTGATTTAGATCAGAACAATCTTACCTTCTCAATAATCCCAATATTAGATGCTAATTCTAAAAGCGAAATTCATCGAAAAGTGAATTATTATCTCCCCTCGGAAGTAATGAAGGATCAAAAACCAATCTGTAAGTTTATACAGTTCTCACATTCTCTAATTAACGAGGAATCTGAAAATAAAATAACTAATCTTGATAAAACCATAGAACTAATAAATCAAATTCAAGATGTAGATTTAGTTGTTCATACTGGAAATGTAACTCAAAATAGTTATAAAGAAGAATTTAGAATAGCGAAAGAGAAAATGAGTATATTGAAGTATCCTTATTTAGTTGTACCTGGGAATAGCGATTCAAAACCACCTGCTTGGGAATATTGGGAACACTATTTTGGTGAATTTGATCCTTTATTTGAAAATGATAAATTGTATTTTCAAGGATTAAATTCTACTACTCGTGATTCCACTGAAGGCTTTATTGGGAGAAAAAGGATGAATAAATTCATAGAAAAAGTTCTATCTCTTAGTCATCAAAAAATATTTGGAGTTTGCTGTTTTCATAGTTTAATTCCTACCCCCTTAAGTGTTTGGAGAACAGAATTAATTGATTCAGGAGACGTACTTTCTCAATTTGCACGTTCACAAATAGATCTATGTTTAAATAGTTCCCCCAGTATTTCATTTAATGTAAAAGTAGACCACACAATCTTTTCCAATGGAGGAAATCTTAATCTAAAACGTTTTGATAATACATTCATTGAAATAGATATTTATAAAAAGGGTAATGTAGTATTGAAAGAACATAATTTGAAAACTGGTACAGTAAAAATAGTTGGTAATTATAATATAACGATTTTTATTTAAGTATTATTGATAGATTCAGAGAGAGTTTTACTAAGTCCAATATAAGCTCTATAATTAATAAAAAATAACCTTAATAAGGAGTTTTTTTTTATTATCACTAGTTAGTACATATTAATTTAATAATTGAGAACACAGAAAGGAGATTTTTATGGCTAAAGTGAAACTTAATTTATTGAATATTTTTCAACTTAGAGTTAATAAGAAATCAATAAATTATGAAGGTAAGAACGTTGGAGATATAATCTCTCAATTTTTAAATGAAAATAGAGAGAAGCTCGATGCTGAATTATTAGATAAGAGCAAAAAAAAGTTTAATTCACATATACTTATTTTATTAAATGGTAGAAATATTAAGTATTTGAAGAATTATAAAACGCCTCTTAAAGACGGAGATGAGCTCCACTTATCTTATGCTATAGCTGGGGGTTAAAGATTTAATATATTTTTAACATTAAGCTTAAATAATTAAATAATCATTATTTCTTTACGAAAAGTGATTATTTATTAATACTTCTTAATATTGAATAATTTAGAAGACATAACAATATATTTTCTATTTGGTGATTTTTTATTACAAAAAAGTTATCCTTTTGTGGTCTTGATAATGCAGGTAAAACAAGTATCATCACAGTTATTACAAAACGCTTTGGGTTTGAAGAAGAAGTAGCTAGATTAACACCAACAAGAAGAATAGCTCGTGATACTTTTAGATTTCTAGGTATTGAGTTTACAAGAATGGATTTTGGAGGTCAAAAACAATATAGAGAAGAGTATTTAAAACATCCTGAAAAATACCTTAGTGGAACAGATTTAATGTTCTATGTTATAGATGCTCAAGATTTTAATCGATATATCGAATCTATAGATTATTTAGAAGAAATTTTACTTTTCTTCAAAGAAGAACAAGAGTATGTTCCAATCTGCATTCTTTTTCATAAATTCGACCCCCAACTTGTAGATGATGTACAGATTAATAAAAGAATTCTCACATTAAAACAAGCTTTAACAAGATATTCTAATGATTTTGATATATTTTTCTTTGAGACTACAATATTCGATATTAAATCTGTCATGGATGCCTTTTCAAGCGGTTTATCAATGTTATTTGATAAAATCGATATGGTTTCACAACTGTTTGCAGAAATTAGTAAAAATTATAATTCCATTCTAATAGCCCTTTTTGATTCGCGAGGTGTTACGATTGGAGAGCACTATCGACCGCATCTCCAATTGAATGAGAAGGTAAAAATATATGATAAATATATTGAGCTTCAAAAGCGTGTGATTGCTGAAAATAGAAAACTACTTGAATTTTCTGATAAGTTTGAAAGTGGAGAAAGATTTTCTGGTGTAATAGAGGTTCTCAAATTTGGCAATTTAGATTTTTATTTATTATTTATTTTAGAAGAAGATGAAGATTTACAAAAAACAGTTTCATTATTGGATAAAATTGAAGCAGCAAAACCTCAAATGGAAAATCTTATTCTTCAAATAATTCAATAAATTTTTAGAAAGCGCAGCTGGAGGGATTCGAACCCCCGAGCGCTTACGCGCACCGGCTTTCTTGATCATTTTAGAAAACACTCGAGGCCGGCGTCTTACCATCTAGGCTACAGCTGCTTTGCTATTTTTTATAAATTTTTTAAAAATTTTAAAATTTAATATTTATTTCTCTTTTTGTTAAACCTAAAATTAAACAATAAGTATAATACTTAAAGAAATTCAATAAGCTGATTACTAAATAATTTTAAGACACAGGAACGTAAATTTTCAATTTTAAAGAAGGATCATATATTTTGATCAAACCTTCTTCTTCATATTGTTGTAAGAGTAATTTTGCTGTAGAGACTCTTATATCATATCTAAGAGCTATATCCGTTGCCAGTATTGTCTTTTTTTTTAAGATCGATTCTTTTATCTCTTTTTCAAGCGGTTTTGGAAGAAATGCATCTCTTTCTACAACATTAATTTGCTTAGTTCTTCCATATTTTCTTCTTAGATTCAGCGTAGCTTTTCTTACAATCTGCTTTTCTTCCTTTTCAGCCATCAAAAATCACATATTCTTAAATATGATATTGAAAATAAAGTCTGAATGAAATTATAAATATTTAAAATTTAATAAAATTTTTGATTTAATAGTGAAAATTTAATTTCTATGTTTATATGCTAATTAAAATATTAAAATGTCTTAGGATTTGAGCGATAAGTACGATTTTAATATTAAAAAAAGAAGACCAGAAGAAATCTATAATAATGTTTCAGATTATTTTAGAGGAGAGATTTTGGAACAATATGCTACTTCTAAAAGTATAATGAAAACACAAGAAAAAATTACAATCAGGGCTTTAGAGCTTTTAAATATCAAACAAAAAGGTGCTCTTATTTTAGATGCGGGTACTGGCCCAGGTTTCACAGCAATGTATTTAACTGAATTTGGTTATAAAACTGTGGCAATTGATATCCTTTTAGATTTCTTATATTTTTATGATCTAAAAAAAGAAAACCCCATTGCAGCAGATATGTGTTTTCCTCCTTTTAAGCCAAATATTTTTGATGCTATTATTTCTATTTCTGCTTTACAGTGGATATATCGAGATATTAAGAACGAAAAAGTGCATAATTTGTTAAAAAGTCTGTCTAAATCGTTTTTTCAGATTTTAAAACCATTCTCTCAAGCTATTATTCAATTTTATCCAAAGAATAAGGAATTAATGGAAAAAATCGGAGAAATTTTTACAGAAAACACTGGTTTTTGCGGAAATTTCATAATAGATAATCCCAATAGCCCAAAAAAGCGAAAGATCTATCTTTTATTAAAAAAAAGAACTTAGTTTAAGAGTTGAGTTTAAGTTTTGTGTAAAACTCTATCCTAGTTTTGATATAAGAATTTGTTTATATACATAATATTTTATTTAACTTCTCTTATATTATTGTTAAAAATTTTATCTAAAAATTTTAAATTAAAATGTTGATTTTATGATGATTAAAAGAAAAACACACAAAAATCAATTAAATAGGATATGCATTTTGGTAATATTACTATTTTTAACTTTCTTTCCAACATATTTGATGAATTTATCTAATTTTTTAGGTAAAACAGAGAATTTACAAGAAGATTTAAATGATGATAATTTGCCGGATTATATTAATACTCCTAAATTAAGTTTATTAGGTGAAGACGAATGGTGGAACAGTTCTTGGCATTGCAGAATGTTAATTAATGTTACAAATCCTTATCCATACGATTTTGAGAACTATGGGGTAAACGTAGTATTTAATTATGCAAGTTTAGGGAGTATAATTCAATCAAGTCTTGATGATATAAGAATCGTTGAAAATGGTGTATTAAGGAAATACTATGTTAAAAAAGACTATCCCTTTTCAGGTTTGGCAACTGTATGGTTTGATACTAATATTAATGATACCCTGCCTGGAGATGATGTTGAAATGGATACTTATATGTATTTTGGAAATGAAGATGCTTTAAATGCTGAAGCTTTGGATCCTTCGGAAAGTTTTGGTTGGATTAAAAATGGTGATTTTGAATTAGATATTGATTATTCACAGTATTATAATCCTTATGGATGGACTTTTTCTCATGATCCAATTGATATAATTCATGGTGAATTAAACCCTGGTGTTACAGATGAAAATTCTTATGGAATAGAATTTGCAAATAGATTAATAAATGAAGCTAGTGCTTCTCAAGCTGAAAGAGTTTATTCCGGTAATAATGCATATAAATTTGGAGCAGATAGAGACGTTCTAGGATTTTCTGATGTATACAATAGTTATGCTGGAGCTTTTTTTTCTTATCCATTTACTATTCCAAAAGTATATGGAGCCGGGATAGCATTACATCTATATCGTAATCCAAGAACATGGGGATTTTGTACAAATACTCCTATAGATTATGATGGATATTATATCAGACTATGCGATAATTACGGCTCAGATCCAGATACTCATACTGATATTGGTACACCAGGTACTTATGAAAATTATATTGAGATATGGGGTGGTCGAGCTTTTTATACGGGAAGTGCAAATAAACCAGGAAATTGGCAACATGCCACAAAAGTAAGAAATTGGGCAAAATCAATTACAATGGATACTTATTCAGAAAGTTCAGTAGATGGAGATTTAACGGCTCCTCTTAATTTTACCATAAGTAAATTTGAAGGGGATACAATATTTTTAGAATTTGGAGTTTGGGGAACTGAAAATAATTATAGATCAGGGTTTTTCCAACTCGATGATGTAAGGTTTAATTATACAGATTTTTCAACCAGCATCAATGAGCTCCAATATATAAATTCTACAGCAACAATTATTACTAGAGATGTGGACGGGAGAATTGTTTCTAATGTAGAAGTCATGTTAATAGATGGAACCATTCCAAAAGGATCACCAGGATACCAGGTTGCAAAAGCTTTTTCTGATACTAAAGGAAGGGTTACTTTTACTAATTTAGAAAATCGTAGATATAACATTACAGCTAATTACACATTAGGATCTCGTGAAATTGAAGTATTCAATAGCTATGATTCGGGAATTGGTCCATACTATTTTAATGGTATATCATATACAGAAGAAATCTATGTGGATCTATGGACTATAGATTTTGAAGTTGTAGATTGGGATAAGTTACCCTTGGGTTATGGATATATCAAAGTTTATGAAGATGAAACTGAAGCAGAATTATTATCAACATTAACACTTAGTAACAAAGGAACAGCAACATTTCGTTGGAAAAATACGGCAGACTATTATTTTAAAATTTATTATGATAATGATGATTATTTCAATAATGCAATTTTACTTAATAAATCATATATTCATAGGAATTCGTATATAATTGCAGGAGAAAAATTCGAAGAACAGACATTATGGGTAAATAATACTAATATAAATCCAGAAGGAATTACCACATATTTAGTTCAAGAGAGATTATACGCAAATGCTTCAAGAACAGAATTTGGGAACAAAAAAATTATTAAAGCGAACATATCACTTTCAGATATGAATGATCAGCTTAGCCAACTTAAAATCTATTATATTGATAAAGATAATTCTACTGGAACAGGTGATCAAAACTTAATTTATTCAAAAAGTGATTATGGTTCAGGTGTAATTAGTGATTTTATTGAGTTAGATATTCCTTTAATAGAAAATACAAAATTACAAAACGAAAAATATGAAGCATATGGATTATTGATTTATGTTACGGGAGATAATTTTACTGAATCATGTGATGGAATAATTAAAATTGAAACGATTGAAACCTGTAATGTATACAACAGAACTTATTTATCTAGATTAAATATTAGAGTAATAGATGAATATGGAGACCCTAAATCAGCAGCAGTAAAAGTATATAACGTTACTTCTGGTGAATCTTTAGTAAATTTAACAGGTACAGGCTATATGTATGATACAAAAGGATTACCATTTTGGTATTTAAAAGGGTACTTGTATAATATTACAATTGATGCCTATGGAGAGAAAAATGTTGAATTCAATGTTACTGATATTGAACCTACTCAATGGGTACCGAGTGGAAAAATAAGATGGTATAATCACACATTAATACGTGGTGCAACTATAATATTTACTGTATTTTTAACAGTAAATGCTACTGAATACCTTACATCACTTTCCAATAGTTCTGGAACAGAAATGGCTTATTGGGGAGATAATGCAACTTTTTCAACAATATTTGAATATACTGATGACGATGGACAAACTTGGTATCCTGTAATAGATCCAAATGCACGGTGTACATTGTATATAAGAAGAGTAGGAACCACAACAGATCTAATCAGAGTATTTATGGAGCATGGCACTGGAGATGGTAACTTTACAATTAATATTGATTCAAGTTTATTATCTGCTGGAGGTAGTAGTAGATTCTATAATGTTAGAATAGAGGGCTCATATCCGGGATTTCCAGCCCCTAATATTATAAGCTTTTTACTTGAAGTGAAAAGTATTCCCACAAATATTGGTGCTTATGACTATGATACGCAATTGGAAGTACTTGATAAAGTATACACAGATTATTTTGATGAAAGCGTGAATATAATGATTAAATATTCAATAAATGAATCTGGAGTTGCTTTACAAGATGCTATCTTAACTTATGAATGGTTAGGCCATGATCCTATTAGATTTTATATAGATCCAATATATACAGATTTTTATAAATTTACTTTAGATACAAGTGATGCTCAGACGACAGGTCTTAAAGTAATTAGTATTACAGCTTCTTATGAAAATTATACTACAAAGTCGAATTTTTTGGTATATCTTAACATTCTTGAAAGAGAAACGACCATTAATGACCAGTCTACAGACCTTTATTACATTAGTTCTTGGGTTTATATTCAAGCTCAAAAAAATTTCATTTTTACATACCGAGATGCCAGTACTAATAACATAATTGGGGATTTGATTATTTCTAATTATGTTTGGGAAGAGTTATACGAAAATGGAACTAAAATTCCTGGTAGTTTTGGCTCAGGTTCATTAATTCAAAATTTAAACCAAACATATACGTTGGATTTTAACACGGAATTGAAACCAGTTGGATATTATTTCTTATATGTTACCTTAAAACAAGACAATTACGAACAGAAGAATGCTTTTATATATTTAGAAATAAGGTTGAGAGAATTTACAGTAACTATTCAAGAACCACAGTTAGGGGTTAGTTATCAAATTTTAATAAACCAAGGAATTGATCTTGATTTTAAGATCCACTTATGGGATAATACTAGAGATGAACCACTACTAAATGCAGTAATTGAATTTAATTTTCGAGATCTAACTTATACATTCAATCCTATTCCAACTGAACCAGGGGTATACAACAAATCAATATTAACCAGAGATATCAATACATTCATTATGTCACAAACATTTGTCGGTAAAATTTCCGTTAAAGCTGCTAATTTCACTAGTCAAGAATTTATAATTACTATTACAGTAAAAATGCAAGAGTTATGGGCTGGAATGCCCACTTTCTACTTCATTCTAATTACATCTGCAGTTGTAGGTGTTGTAGGAAGTATAGTAGGATATAGAGTCATTCAACAAGCAAGGATACCCAAACATGTTAAAAAGATCAGAAAAATTAAAGGTTTGATAAAATCCAAAAAGAAGATCGCAGAATCCTTTTCAGTTCCAACTAAAGATCAAATGTTGGTTAAAATATTTGGTGAAGAATGGAAAGAAATTGGACTATCTATCGAAGAAGCATTAGGAATAACTGATCTAAAAAAGAAATCTTCATTAAAAGATAAAATGACTAATGAGAGAGGTGAAATCGAGTAATGCCAATAGGTTTAGTTATTATGAGGTGGGATATAAAAGTAAGCACAGAAATTCTCGCTAAATATCCCGAAGAGCTTATTATTAGTGACGAAACATTAATGCAAATTTATGCCGCACATGAATATACTGGAGAACCAGGCATGATAAGTCTATTAGTGGGACCTCTAAACATTGCTTCCTATTATACTGGAAGAGAAAAACCACTTTATATCATATTGCTGTTGAATTTAGATGAAGATGCTGATACTTATGAAGGAGGTTTATCGGATATTTCACGAGTAATATTCCAAAATTATGAAGATAATGTATATCTGGACATGATCCCATTTCTATTTCAACGTTTATCTACATATCCTCATTTAAACGATGAACAAAGTTTAGCTATTACATTTTCAGACAATGTAAATCGATTGATCATAGAGAGATTAAGAGAAGAGGGAGTTATTACTAAATCCGAATTAAAAATATGGTTAAAAGATAGATATAGAGATGGTTTTTTTGATGTTGACGCAATTTTAATGGAATTGATTAAAAAAGAAATTGTCAAAGAGACATCTGTAAAAGGAATGCCTTCTGAATTAATTTTTCTTATTAATGATCTTTTCATGATAAGAAGACCCCCAATTAAACTACTAAAAAATCCAGTAGAGCGAGGACTTCCAGAGAGATTTATTGAGGAATATAATGTAGCTGTAAGAAAATTCTTCCAAAAATATCGCCCTTCAGAACAAGATAATCTTAAGATTTTAGTTGAAGTTATTGGAGACCCTCAAGCTTATGAGATTTTGAAGCTTCTTAGAATTTCCATTGTTACTAAAAACGTCTTAGAGAAACTCCGTAAAAAAGGTGTTGATGATATTGATGGAGGATTAAAGAAATTGTGGGAAAATCAATTGATTCATGTATTTCAAGATACTAAAGGAAATGAATATTATGCCTTGATATCTGACTTTCATAATTCTTTAGTATATCCTAAATATATGCTAAATACCATTATATATCAATATGGAGTGAAATCAAAATCTAACAGTGTATTGATCGAATATCTAAATGTTCTTGATGATAATTATCATCCAGTAAAATTTAAGGCTGAAGTAGAGGAAGAAGAAGAATAATATTTTAATTTTTTATTTTTGTTTTTTTATTTTATTATTTTTATTGATTAGTTAAATAACCTTTCAATTTGTTTGCTTTTTCATGAAATTCCTTATAAAGATTATCATCACCCAATTCAAGGCATAAATCAGAAATCTTTTCAAAATATTCAGCAGTTTGGGCGATATCTCCATTTTCTAAACTAATTTTTGCTTGATGAATTAATTGATCTCTTTCAAAAAGAGGTTTCAATAATGGAGAAGCATCAGTGCTGACCTCTAGAATATCTGCTATAATTTGAATCATTTTATCTCGATTATCAGGATCAATTGCGACCATTGAATATGTTTTTAATCCAAGTATTTCCTCAATTTTTTGCACACTCAATGCATTGGGTAAATCTTGTTTGTTCCCGATTACAGCAGTGTGGGCATAGGGGGCATGTTCTTTCACCAATTCAAAAAAAAATTTACTCTTTTCTACATTTTCCAATGTCGAGTCTGTAATGATAAGAACGGCATCACTACCGAGAATGAAATCATTCCAAAGATAGCTAAATTGTTCTTGTCCAGCAAAATCCCACAAATGAAAATACAGTTTTCCGATTTTAACTGTTGAAATTTTCCCCGTAATAGTTGGAATGTGGACTGATGGAATTTCGGTAGCACAAATTAGCGTTGTCGTAGTTGTCTTCCCTACTCCTGAAAATCCTACTAAGGAAATTTTAGTTTTAAGATTTCTATGAATGGAATCAACTATTGGATCAAGTAATTCCATTAAAGACACATCCAAGCTATCAATAGCATCACCAAATGTATCCAAAAATTCTTTTTGTAGATTTGCTAATTCACGTTTAGTACGTGAGAGTTCATCATTAATGTCAGTTATAAACATAAAAATTAATTTTAAATCTTCTTCTAATCCAAAAACTAATTTGTATTTAATATAATCATAGCTACTTAATTCTATTCCTGTACCCTTTTCAGATAATTCCATTATCTCTCGATAAAGCTTATTGAAAACCTCCTCAGATATTGCCTTACCGAAATTTTTATTGTATATTACCTTTTCATCTTTTAAAATATAAACTTGCCTTAACATATTTTCCAGCTTAATTTTTTATAATATTTTGGTAACAAAGAAGTTAATTTAACTTTTTTTAGAGTACAACTCATAAATTTGAAATTTTTCTTTGATTCTTCAATCTAAATTTATATATTTAAATTTTTATAAATTGATAAGTTTAAGAGAGATAATAGGTAGAATCTTTTAAACAAACTTTTATTTGCAACTCAAAAAGAAATTTAACTAGCAAAAGAACTAGTTTTATTGTATTCTGATTTTTAATAGGGCGCAGTTCAATCTTACCTTAAATAATTATTAAATAAAATGAAATTAATATCTTAATTTGGATTATTTTTAATAACAACCTTGAAATTTGGGTAATAAATTGATTTACGATAATATTTTTGTTATATTAAAGATCTAATACATCTGAAATTGTTTCCTATTATAAAAAGTTAAATATTAACATTTGCATATTTATTGATAAAAAGTCTTTTTTTTTTTATTAAACTAAAAATCTTAATAGAATTTAGAAATGACTTAAAAAAACGATGAAAAAATGCTAATTACAAAAGATAAGAAGACTAAAGGACTGATTATTCTCTTTTTCATTTTGTTAATACCATTGTTATTTAACTTCTATCCAAAGATTTCAACGGATAATATTGCTAATCCTGAAGAACTTAGTTCGACTCATAAGGATGATTTAAAGCCTAGTTTACCGCCAACAACTTATGAATGGTGGAATAATTCATGGAAATTTAGAGTACCAGTTTCAATTCAAGCTGTGGGAGCACAACAAGACGCTCCAGTAGAGCTTTTCATTAATTTCACCAAATATTTTCAGGATTTAAATGTACAGAATCCTGAGTTAAATATATCAACAATTCGCGTAGTAGAACATAACTCAAGTTCCGATTATTATGAAGTTGAAAGTCAATTTGACCCATATTCCAGAACATATGACAGTCAAACTAATGCAATAGGAGATTTAATTTGGATTTTAAATGGATCAACTTCAAATAGCCAAACTCGGGATTTCTTTATTTATTTCAATAATGGTACTGATTTTGATATTCCAGATCCAAATTATGATGTAATAAGGCTTTGGCATGAAGGTTTTGAAGAATATCAATCAGGAGATATTTTAAGACCAACCGATGGACAAGATAATTTTCATCCGACATTTTGGGAAATAAGTAATACAACTTCAGCAAGAGGAATTTCTTCTCTAAGAATTTGGGGTAATTGTTGGAAGGCCTCATATACAGGCTCAATATCAGTAAATGCAGATACAAGAGTTACAGCCAAAATGCGCTTTGACGACCCTAGTATTCAAAGAGAAATTTCTGGATTAGGATTCCATACAACCTTTAATAATATTCCTGCTAGTGCTAACAGTTATAGGATAAGAGGATCTCAATCTTGGGGTACTGCAGGAAGTAATAAATTTGTAAATCAATATTATGCTGCAAACACCTTTTTTTGGTATACTTTCATTCCAAGTTCAGAGTTTTCTTTAAATCCATTTAGCTATATATTTTATATAGCAGATGATGATAGTTGGAACAACCTTAATTTATATTGGGATGATATATCAATATGGAATAAGCCTGTTCAGACAACTCCTAATAACTATATTCAAACGACAATAGGAGATATTCAACCAATCGCATTCACATTAAAGGTTACTTGTAATGATGAAGATGGTAATCCTGTTCCTAATGCATACATTTATTTAACAAATGACTTGTATCCCTCGTATAACCAAGATCATGAAACTGATGAAAATGGAGAATGGTTATTTGATAGTATAGAAAGTAATGCAAATTATAATATTACCATTAATTATACCCAAAATGGTCTTACTAGCCCAAAAACTGCTACAGTATTCTATTATGAAAATTATCCAATTACTGAATTAAACAATCGAATTACTGCATATCTTACACTAACTAAAATTAATTTTGATATAAAAGATAAAGATAGTGATCCAATTCAATATGGTTTTGTTCTACTCAAAAATGCTACAGAAACAGTAGGAAAAACTATATTAAGTGATTCTGGTACAGGATCAATAACATGGTTGAATAATACCTCTTATGATTATGAAGTTTATTATGATTATGATTCACTCACAGACAATTCTAAATATCGATATTCAAATATAATAATTGATAGCAATACTGTTACTTTAAAGGATATTGACGTGACAACCGAAATTACTAAAATTACATTTAACGTCACTGATGACACACCAGAGGGCATACCATTTACAAATGCTAAATTAAGATTCTATAATCAAACAGATTATGATATTGAGAATCAAATTTTGGCAAATATAACGGTAGATGTTAACGGATTAGCAACATTTGTTTCTTTTAGCAACACTTTTGGAACTTGGGGAAATTATACAGTAGATATCTATTTTGGAGGATTTGAACAGGATTTTCATACAGATGGAGGGCCATTAGAACATGAGTACAATTTCACTTTAATAACTCAGGATTATTCTAAGATTGAAATTCCATTGATAAAAGATCTTTATAATTCAACAATAAATATTATTAGCTACACATCAAACGTATTTTGGGGAGATGATATTACGATATACTTCAATTTTACAGCCCAAGATCCCATCATACCCTCTCCTACCTTAGTTAATCCTAATGAACTTACGATACAACTATATGAAGAACAAGTCACTCCATATGGTGGAAAAGTTGATATATTATCTTCAAGAATTTCAACTGGGGTTTTTAATTATACGTTTAATACTTCAGATTTCAATTTAAATGGAGATTCTGTTTATTATTTCAAGATTATAGGAAATTATAAGAGCTATATATTTAATGCATTAGACATTAAATTCATCTTTATTCAAGGATTACCAACTGGCATAACTTTTTACGACTACTCTTTGACTGAATTAACGGACAAAAGATTTTCAGTAATATATGCTGAATCAACCAATATAACGGTTGATTATTTCAATCTTCTTACTAGTGCTTCTTTACAAGGTGCTTATATTACATATAGCTGGGATTATGGATCTGGAGAATTACAAGATGACCCAGTACATGCAAACTTTTATTATTTTGAATTTGATTCTTCGTCTGCGCCAGATGATGCAGAATATATAATTGATATTAGAGCAACACTCACAAATCATAGCACTATTGATGACTCAATCATTGTCGAAATACTATCTAGACCTACATCTATCAATGGAACATCAACATTATTCCAATTCTCACCTAATATTTACGTTTTGGAATCTGTTAATTTTTACTTTGAATATAAAGATATGCTTCAAGATATAGTTTTAGGCGATTTAGATGTGGCTAGTTATAATTGGTATAGACTAGATGAAAATGGAAACCCTCTTACTGGTCCCGGAAATGAAGGAAGTGGAGATTTGACAAGTGGATTAAGTAATATTTATATACTTGATTTTGATACAGAATTGAGAGAAGTAGGAAAGTATTCCTTGTTTATTACTATGCAAAAAAATAATTATGAGGTTAGGAATGCGTTTATTTCATTAACGATTAATAAACGCCCTATTACAATGGCTTTAAGTGCTACAGGACTATCTGGTAATAGAATAAATATTGTTCAAGGACGGATAATAAATTTCAGTATTGTTTTAACTGACGAAACTGATGGAATCCAATTACTAAGTGGAGCAAATGTGACATTATGCATTGATGGAAATGATTATTCCGTAGATGAAATCCTTGGTTCACCTGGTAGTTATGAATTAATATTTACTACAAGTAATATAAACGCCTTTTTTACGCCTCAAACTTTTACAGGTCAAATTACCGTAGAATTAGAGAATTATGAGTTAGCACCTACACCTATTACGATTATAATAGGTATGACTGAGATTTTTCCGGGATTTCCAATGTTCTATTTCTTGTTAATAGTAGGAGGTGTTGCAGCAGTAACACTGAGCTTAATCTCATATCGTGTTATTCAAAATGCGAGAATACCAAAATTTGTCAAAAGAGCAAGAGAAATGAAAAAAAACATAAAAGGAAAAAAATCTATCTCCGGGTCATTGCTATATCCAACAAAAGATGAACATTTAGTGAAGAAACTTGGACAAAAATGGGAAGCAATTGGATTATCATTAGAAGATATATTGGGGATAGCTGAAAAGAAGAAAAAGAAATTACCTGAATTGAAAGAAGAATTCAAAGGAGGTGTTGATTAGTGCCTGTGGGGTTATTAGTAATGAGATGGGATGAGCGAGTTGGAACTGAAATTCTAGCAAAATATCCTGAAGAAATTAGTGTTAGTGATAAAACACTGATGCAAGTATATAGCACTCATGAATATAGCGGGGAATCCGGAATGATAAGTTTAATGATTGGATCATTGAATATTGCATCATATTATACTGGGCCCGATAAAGGATTGTACATTCTTTTACTCTTAAGTCTTGATGATGACCCAGATTCATATGAAGGGGGATTGATAGATATTTCACGCATTATTTTACAAAATTTAGCGAAAGATGCCTATGCACCAATGATTCCAACACTCTTCAGAAGACTTTCTGTTTATCCTACACTGAATAATGAACAACGACTTGCTATCACATATCAAGATGAGATTAAACGTATGATCTTAAATCGTTTAAGAGATGAAGGAGTAGTTTCTAAATCAGAACTAATGGTGTGGCTGAAAGACCAATACAAACAAGGCTTTGTAGATTTAGAAGGCGCATTAATCGAACTTGTCAAGAGAGATATCGTTAAGGAAACATCAGTTAAAGGGATGCCTTCGGAGCTTATTTTCTTAATACAGGATCTTGTTGCTTTGCGATTACCTCCTGTTAAAATGTTAGATGACCCTGTTAATCGTGGTTTACCAGCTCAACTTGTAGAAGATTATAAAATCGAAGTTAAGAAATATTTTCAAAATTATCGCCCTACAGAAGGTGATAATTTAAGAATTATAGATATTCTTATTAACCCGCAAGTGTATGAAACACTACGGTTATTAAGAACAGCAATAGTAACTAAAAACGATCTTGAGAAGTTAAGAAAAAAAGGTGTTGATGATCTTGATGATGTATTAAAGATGTTATGGGACACACAAATGATCCAAGTTTTTCAAGATGACAGAAATAATGAATATTATGCATTGCTATCGGATTTTTATTTAGACTTAATATTTCCAAAATATCTCTTAAATGTTATTAAGAAAGTATATGATCAGAAATCAAAAGTTAATCAAGTTTTAATTGAATATCTTACAGTTTTAGAAAATTCTTACTCTGATATTAAAGCAGCAACCAAAGCTGAAGCAAAAGCTAAAGTCTAATTTTACTTCTTTATTTTTTTATCTTATTTTCTTTATCACAAAATTTTTGAATTCTTAAAGATAATTCTATATAATTAAAACTATAATTCATTTAAAAATTAAAGTGATAAACATGGAAGGAGAATTTCCATCTTGTGAACAATATTATGAACTACCTGAGGCAATAGGTTTAGATGGCATTGAATTAGAAAAATATATTATAGCAAGTTTTATTATAAAACGACCAAGAGGTATGAACGCAAACTATTTATCTCGTTTTGCTGCTATCGAACAATCAACTGGGACTTGGGTACGAGTACCCGCTGAGACTGCGGAAGTAAGAAAATACCACGTGGCAAGAGTGCTTGGAGTGTACGAGCTTCCACATTGGGAGTATATAGTACCAAAGGATATCAAGGAGAGATTATATTTTGCCCAGATTGCTTTTCCAGTCGAGAATGTTAAGAATATGGGTATACCAATGCTTCTTAGCACTGTTATTGGTAATATTAGCATAACTCATGGGTTGAAATTGGTAGATCTCGCTTTTCCCAAAGCATGGTTAGAAGATTTTAAAGGTCCTAAGTTTGGTATTGATGGTATTAGGAAACTTATGAAAATCCCTAAACGCCCACTTTTAAACAACATGGTCAAGCCTTGTACTGGACATACAGCTGAAGTTGCAGCTGATCTAGTTTATAAAGCAGCAGTAGGAGGTTGTGATGTTGTGAAGGATGATGAACTAATATCTGATCCTCCTTTTAATCGACTTGAGGATAGAATCGTAAAAGTTATGGAAGCTGTAGATAGAGCAGATTCTGAAAAAGGAGAAAAAACTCTTTATACTATAAATATAACTACTAGATTTCCTGATATGTTTGAGTATGCAGATAAGATGATTGAATTGGGAGCCAATGCATTAATGATTAATTATTTAACAACGGGATATGAGGCTATGAGACAGATAGCAGAAGATCCTTCTATAAATGTACCAATTTTGGGCCATATGGATTTTGGTGGTACTTTTTTTGGAGGTGAATGGACAGGTATGACGAGTATGTTAACATTTGCGAAGTTACCAAGAATTTGTGGCGCAGATACAGTAGTTATTCCGGCACCATACGGTAAAGCTGAAATTTTAGAAGAGAGATATGAGCAAAATCTTAAAGCACTGCGATATCCACTTCAACACATTAAACCAACACTACCAATGCCAAGTGGAGGAATTACTCAAGGAATGGTAGAAAAATGTATCAAAGAAGCAGGTACTGATATTCTTATTGGAAGTGGTGGGGGCATTCATAGTCATCCTGATGGTCCAATAGCAGGAGCTAGAGCATTTAGGCAAGCTATAGATGCAGTAATGGAAGGTAAAAATATTAGAGATGTTGCTAAGGAGAAAAAAGAATTAGGTGTAGCCCTTGGCATTTGGGGTACAGGAAAAACTCAATTGATTGAATAAATTAACCTTTTTTTATTTTATTTTTATATAAAATTCCTTTAAAAGAACCTTTATTTTTTTATCAAATTCATCTAAACTAATTTTATTTCCAAGTTCATTACCTCGCAAATCTAGGTATTCAAGGCTCTTCAAAGACTTAATATAATTTAAGTTTTCAATTTCACTGATTTTATTATTTGTCAAAATTAAATTTGTTAAATTTTTTAGGTGGATTAATTCCTTAACATTTTCAATAATGTTATTCGAAAGATCAATCTTTGTCAAAGATTTTAAATATGTTAGACCCGGTATTTCGGAAGTCGATTGAATATTATTCTTCCATCCAAAAGGAGTACCTTTGACTTCATATTCTAAATAATCCGATAAATCTAGTTCATTAACTAAACCAGTTCGTGGATTTAATTCATAATATACGTTAGGATATTGATTTATTAGATTTAGAATAGTTAAATAATTAATTAAAATTTCAGCCAAATTTGTATGGGTAAAACTTATAATTTGTTTCGTTTTTATCAGTTTTTTAATCACTTTTTTATATTTTTTATTCTCAATTTTTCTTGCTTTATTAAGGAATTTAGTTTTTATAATTTTCTTAACTTCATTTAGTAAAATCAATTTAGATTCATGACTTTTTATTTCTTCTAAAGTCTGAATTATCGTAATTCGACATTCAAAATCACTTTCATGTTGTATAGCCCATTTCAAGGGATTAATTATTTTCTCAAGAAATTTATGTTTTAAAAATTTGGCAGCCGCATTTCTAATCATACTATTTGAATCAGAAATGAGTAAATTTTCTAAGAAACTAAATAGATCATAGGTATTTATTCCAACTTTTTCTAAATTCTTGATAGCGTCTAATCTTACATCCTCGTTCTCATTATTCTCAATTATAGAAGTCAGTAAATCAAAAGCCGTTTCGTTATTTATGTGCTTATTGCTAAATTCTTCATATATTTGTTTAGGAGTTAGATCCATTATTTTTCATAAGAAAAATTAATTAAAATAAATCTAAATATAATATGTATAAATATTTGAAACTTTATTATTTTCATATTTTCTAGGGGATATTAAAATGTTAAGAATAACACGAATCATGACTTTAGAATCAGTTTTAATATCGCAAATATTAATATTATCATTTATTATGAGGATTCCTCAAACTTTATTATTATATTGACTATTATTTTGAAATAATAGAAATTGCTGAAGTGCAGATCTCTCAGACTTAATTTTTTTTTAAAATCCTTATTTTTATTTAGTCCAAATCGATTTTCAATTTGATAAAATCCTTAAATTGTATAAAAACTTTCCATAAGTTATCCTCTAGATTCAAATTAATGTGTGTAAAATTAGACTTTATAATTTTTCGATTTTTAGGAAGTTTTAATATTATAAAACCTTGTCTTGTCCCCTTTAACTCAATATAAATAATTAATTTATCCAGTTTAGGATTAACTTCGAATTTCTTTATTTCATTGCATCCTTGAGATATGTGTAAATTTGAGGAAATAATTACCGGTATTTCTTCTGATTTCTTATTCACTGGAATTATATTTAAATATAAACAACAATGGGGCTTAATTTCTCCCAAGTCAATATTATCATGAGTTTTATATTCACCTAGATAGTTTTCATTCCAGAAATCATAAATGTAAAAACTTTTATCCATATCAGAAAGATTTGGAATTATTTCTGAAATCCTTACTGTTTTTAATATTTTTTTATCATTCCAATTTATAATAGCTACTAAAAATCTCTTTCCTATAATCTCATGAGTTTCAAGTAAATAGATCGATGGCATTTCTGAAATAAAGGCATCAACGACTATAGGTTTATTTTCTTTTGGATTGTAAGGAGGAATAAGAAGTTTTGCTTCATTAATTTCTTCCTCAGATAACTTTGTCATATCATCAGAGATTAAAATTTGACCTCCCGATAAACCCATAATTGTTAATTGTAGCTTAATTTCATCGAGATTTAATTCTGTATTTGTTCTTCTTATCATCAAACAATCAGGATCGTTTATCCAGAAAGATCTGTGCATAAAAGATCTATAAATTATATTTATTAATGAAACTTTTAATGATGGAGTATGAATACCCGCTTCTATTAAATCTTTATTTGTTTCTTCCCATCTTGGAGCTGTATCTTCCCCAATACGCATAGCATCAACCAAACCAACACATGGGCCTAAAGGTGCTCCACATCCTAATAAAAAACTATCGTGTGTTATCGCATTTTTTATTGTTTTAACTCCATTATATAAGATTTGTGCTCTAGTAAGGTTTTTATTATAAAAATCACCTTCAATGGGAACCGCAGCATGCAAGAAATCTATTTTAAAGAAATCAATTTTACTATTATTGTGCTTTAATTCATTTAAGTATAGCAAATTGCTATAAAAATCATGTAAATAATCCAAAACTTTCAAATTTGACAAATCTAATCCGTATAAATAGACATTCCAACTCCCTCCATAATGAACCTTTAGTAATCTTTTTGATTCTTTATCGTTTAGAAACCAATGACGATGTTTTTTAAATAAATTAGCTCTTTTCTCAGCAAAAAATGGTGCTGTCCAAATTCCACTCTTAAATCCATAGCTATTAATTTTTTTAAATATTGGTTTCAAGCTATTTGAAAACTTTGAATTAACATCATTGAAATCTCCTATATAAGTGAAATATCCATCATCTAATTGTATAAAATCAATGGGGAAATCTCTATTTTCATTAAAAAATTCTATATTTTTTATCATATCTTTTTGAGTAATATCTGTAAAATAATAATACCAACTACACCATCCAATTGGTATGGGCTCGCTAATTTTAATATTATTATTACTTTTAACCAATTTTGCGTACTCTATCAAACCGTAATAACCCTGATTTTGAGTTTTAAAACAAATAAATAATTCCTCAGAAAAGTTAATATCAGATTTTTGTAAGTGAATTCCATCCATACAACCAAAAGCAGTTAATGAATTAAGTACATTTTTATCTTTATAATTTAAAATTATTCTAGTAAATTGTGTGTTTAAAGTAGTAAAACCTAATATTAGTGAATTCTTTGATACCAAATCTGTTATTACTGTACAAAATTCACTATAAAACCTTCCTTTGATTTTATAATCTTGGTTATCAAATGTGCGTTTAAAAACATCTATTTTAGGACCTTCGTCATCTATTTCTGTTCCTATAATCAATTTACATGGGCTCCAGCTTTGCCAACCTTGTTTAAACCAAGTGATGTTATCTAAATCAGTCTTATTAATGCTTCCAGACAACCATAATGCACTATCTTTTATAGTTAAGGGAGATATACTATGTATGGATAAAGGATTTTGACTATTATCTTTTATATTTATTAATTTTACTTGGATAAAATCCTTTTTCTCATATAATAGAAACTGAATATTAAACGAAATAGCTGAATCATTATTTTCCGACTCAAAAGTGACTTTTAATCCTTTTCCGATAATATTATTAACTTTCTCGACTCTATGTTTAAAATTGTAATTATATGAGGGAATTTCTAATAATTCTTCTTTATTTGGATAAAAAAAGTTTAGAACAGAATAACAATCTTCAATACAACATTCTATAGATTCATTTTTAATAAAATTAATTTCAAATTTTCCTTTATTCTCTCCATTTTTAAAAAATTTTAAGCGAATTATACCATTTGAAATTTCAAAATGAATATCTTTCTCATTATTTATCTTAATCATGAGTTATTCCTTTTCTTTCCTAATTAAGTTCTTGTATATCTATCAATAATAAATACTTTGCATAAGAAATATCTTATTTAATATTGGATCCTCTAAATGGAGGAATAGTTTTTATTTATGGGAATTTAGGAAAAAAATCAGTTTAGGAGAAATTAAATGGTGGAAATTTATTTCTCTTCTTAAATTTTTGTACTAACTCGGTTTTAAGCTCATTAAAAGGTTTTAAGTTCCCTGAAAACACATTTGATGTTATCTCATTAATTTGAGGTTTTATTAGCGTTTCCACGTCTTCAATTTTTCCTAAATTTCCCTCTGAGAGCATTGAAAGAAAATAATCATTTTGATATTTTTTAAATGTTAAAAATCGATATTTTTGAAAACCTAATTTTACTGCGATCCATCGAGGTATGGCACCAGTATTTCCTTGAGTATTAGCAGCAATAGCTTCGATCCTTGCCGTAAGCATTGACTCCTTCATTTCTTTCTCTTCATCTGGATCATCGAAATTCCCTAAAGAATCAAATTTTAGGTTATCATCTCCAATTAAAAGGGAAATAACTCCAATAGACATTGAAGATAATCCTAGGTAATCGATTCTAATTGAATCTTCTACATATGGAATTTCTTGATCAGTGAAAATTTCTTGGAGTTCAACATATTGTTGTAAAATAAATCTAGTTCGTCTTTTGAATTCCATTTCAATTTGGTATCTTTCAAATTTATCTAGCTGGTCTGGATCCTTATTTTGAAGTAATTCTGAGAAATGAGTTGACATCTGTTCAAGGATCCATTTACCTTTCTTATCAGGAAATCTCCCATAAACAAGATATATAATATTGCTTTTTTCATAGAATTGACACTTTTCTTCTCTTTCTTTCTTTTCTGAAATAAGAAGCATTTTATCGAGTTCTCCCTCTAATAAACCTGTAGCTATAAAATCAAGGTTATTAGATAATTCTAATAAATAATTATATTTATTATTACTACAGTAAAGTTCTGTCCTTTCCGTTGTTGTAATCCCCATTAATTTTACGTATTCTCCTTTCTTCAATTCAATTTTCTTTTCACTTTCTAAATCGATTGTTAAAGTTTGTTCTTTAACTCTAGCTTTTTCACCCAATTTTGAAGATAAAGTATTAGTTCTTGTCTCAAATTCTTGAGGTTTTGGTTTTTCACCCTCTTTTTTAGTTAAATCAAATAAAGTTGGTATAAATTTCTTGCACCGTGGACATAGATTGTCTTTAGGATAAGGTTTTGATATTTTATATCTACAATGTGGACATTTAACCTTACTGGGCTTTTTATTTGGATGAAAAAAAATTTTAACCAACTCAACTGATAACTAAGTCAATATTAAATTAATGAGATTTTAAATATTTATTTGCGATTGTTCTAAATGCATTTAAAAATTTATTATTATCTTGTTCTGTCCCAATAGTAACTCTTATATAATTGTAGAGACCTGGCTTACTAAAATGGCGCACCAAGATCTTCAACTCCTTTAAGTCCCATACAAAATTTAGTGTTTTGGATTTGTCTTCAAATTTTACAAATATGAAATTAGCATCAGAAGGTAACACGTTAATACCATCATATTTATTTAATTCTTCAGTAATCCTCTTTCTTTCTTCTAAAATTTTCTCATTATGTTGATAGATCTTCTTATTATGTTTAATTGATGATAAAGCTGCAATATACCCAAGATAATTGGTATTAAATGGCACTTTAACTCTATTCATTTCCTTTATAATTTCAGCATCTGCCAAGGCATATCCCATCCTTAAAGAAGCAAGAGAAAAGCCTATCGAAAAAGAACGAGACACGATTAAATTCTGTGCTTTTTTTAATAATGCTAAACATGTTTGAGAAGAGAAATCTGCATAAGCTTCATCGACTACTACGACACCTGGAAAAGTTCCACAGAGCTTCAGAATTGTTGCATTCCCTATTGATTTCCCATTTGGATCATTTGGTGAATTAATAAACAAAAGTTTTCCTTTAGCTGAAAACGCATTATCAGGAATTGAAAAATCCTTATTCAGTTGAATCTCATTAATTTTAGCATTATAAAGCGTTCCAAGTACTTTATATAAACCATATGTTGGATAAAATACGACAATTTCATCTCCTGGGTCAATGAATACCTTAAAAATGACATCCAATATTTCATCTGAACCATTTCCAATAAAAATTGAATTTCGATTAGTAAGTGTATCTTTTTCTCTCAATAAAACATTTAGGATCTCTTTCCGCAACTCAAAAGATGTTGGATCAGGATATTGTCTTAATTTTTGATTTATGGCCTCCTTTAAGTCATTTATAACTTCTGGGATAGGAGGAAATGGATTCTCATTAGTATGTAGTTTAACCCATCCATCTCCTACTGGTTGTTCAACCGTCTCATAAGCTGAATATCTCTTTAGATTTTCTCTTAATAACTTATTTAATTCCATTCTTTTACCCTTTTGTAAATTTATAAAATATGATTATTTCAATGAATTTCTCATGCAAATAATAATTTAAATAATTACGTAATAAAATTTATTACTTTTCTTTTAATTTCTCGATTTTTGATATTTCTTAGTGTAAAATTCTAAAACTTAAATTTTTTTTTAATAAAATTTTAAATTATATTAAAATCTAAATGAAATCTTTAATATAAAAAAAACTTCGAAAACTCAATTTTTAAATTTATTAACACTATTTTATTTATAATATTATAAAGTCATGATTATATGTATGTTATAGGTGATTAAGATGGCTTCATATGCGTTAATGTTCGACGCTCGTCCAGGTGGAGAAATTGTCCCAATTAAATGGAGCAAAGACAGTTTTAAGTCAGATACTTCGGTAATAGTTTTAGACGAGAGCAGTGAGAATGTGTATCTATGGCATGGTGCTCAACAAGGGCTAGTAGCTCGAAGAACTGCTTTAAGGCAGGCAGAGTCCCTTAAAGGACATGGATATACTGTTGGGAAAAGCATAATCGGTAGGGATATTAAAGGTATTAAAGAAATTGATGCACGAAAAGTTGGAAAAGTTCCACAAGATACACAATTAAATGAGGAACTTCAAGAAATATTAAATAGAAAATTTACTGAATTAGATAATTTTATTGTTACTTTTGAAGCGGGAGTGGTCAAACCCACTCCGGTAGTGAAAGCAGAACCAAAAGTAGAAGTAAAATCCACTCCATCTCCTCCTGTATCAAAACCAATTGTATCTAAGCCCATTGAGCCACAACCAGTAGTACCAAAACCAGTCGAATCAAAACCGGCTCCTGTGATTTCAAAACCTATCACACCAAAAACAATGGAAGCCGGTTCTGAATATGATATGGATGAACCAATGCCATCAATTAAAATGGAGACAAAACCGGCCCCAGCAATTAAAGTTTCATCAACTGATCTAATAACTGATGCGAAAGTTGCATTTGTTTTTTCAGCAATATTAGAACATTATGATGACATTTGGATTTCAAAGAAACCAGATGGAAGTTTTGGAGTAGAACAGATGGACGGTCCAATATGTCAATTTTCTATTAAGGGCTCAAAATTAAATTTTACAACAAATAGCTTTTCGGGTGTAAATCCAGGGGTAAAAACTGCGATTCAAAAGAAGTTTATTGCTCTGAGTAAACTTCTGGAAGAATAAATAGTTCAAAATAATTACTTTATTATTAATTTTATTTTTTT
Source organism: Candidatus Hermodarchaeota archaeon (assembly GCA_048885705.1). Taxonomy (GTDB): domain Archaea; phylum Asgardarchaeota; class Lokiarchaeia; order Sigyniarchaeales; family SOKP01; genus Loki-b32. The sequence continues at coordinate 35,124 of JBHLLJ010000007.1, forward strand.
TATGTTGCTTGGTATAATTATTAAAAAATAATTTATTATTATTAAAGATCGGTTCATTTTTTTGGATTTCATTTGTATTTTTTATTTTGATGAAATTTTCATATCAACAGTAATAATAATTTTTATTATATTCTTTTTTATTATTAATAAGATTTCAGAAGAGTCTATTATCTTAATTTTGCAAAAGTTTTAGTGATAAATAATGCGATTCAATAAGTTATCTCAATTATTTTCCGATCTCGAAAGTACTACGAAAAGACTTGAAATGATTGATATTTTATCCAATTTTTTCATTGAGTTAAAAAAGAGTAAAAATTTTGAAGATTTAGATAAAATAGTTTATCTTTTACAGGGTCAACTTGCTCCCAACATAAAACAATTCCCAAAAATGGGAATTGCTGAGAAAATGATAATCGAAGCATTATCCATACATTCTGGAGTTGATAGCATAAGAATAAAAGAAGTATTAGTAAAAAAAGGGGATATTGGTGCTGCTGCCGAGTTAATTTTATCAAAAAAGAAGAAACAAAAATCTTTATTGGATTTTAAAGAAATCGATGAAGATTTAGGACCCTCATTAACAATTTCTGAATTATACTCTGAATTGAAAAGAATAGCATTATCAGAGGGCGCTGGTTCACATGATACTAAACTAGGGATTTTAAGAGGTTTGATGAGAAAATGTTCTCCATTAGAAACAAAGTATTTACTGCGAATCATTACATCAACATTGAGAGTAGGAGTTCAATCGCCAACAATTATAGAAGGTCTAGCACTTGCTTTCACTGGTTTAAAGGAAAACAAGGACTTTATAGAAAGAGCCTATACCCTTCATCCAGATCTTGGTGAAATAGCAAAAAAGTTAGCTGAAAAAGATATAGAAGAGGTAAAAACGATAGATATTGAATACGGAATACCTATTTTAAGCATGCTTGCTTCACGAGAAGTGTATACTAATTTTATTAGTAGATTAGGTTCTCCATTTATCTCTGAATATAAATTAGATGGCGAACGTCTCCAAATTCATAAGATTGGTAATGATGTAATCCTTTTTTCAAGACGCTTGTTAGATATTTCCGATCAATATCCTGATGTTTGTCAGATTATTCGAGAGAGTATTAAAGCTGAGAGTGTCATATTTGAAGGTGAAGTTGTTGCAATGGATCCATTTTACGAAAAAATGCTTCCTTTTCAAGTTCTAAGTCAGAGAAGACGTAAATATGATGTTGAAAACATTGCCAAAGAAGTTCCAGTATGTTTATTTGTATTCGATCTCTTAAAATTTGGAAATGAGTCGTATGTTGATAAACCGCTTCCAAAACGAAGGAAAAAACTAGAAGAGATTGTTGAAGAGAGAGAAGAATTAAAATTAGTTAAATCTGTATTAATAAATTCAATTGATGAATTACTTGAATTCTTTAATAAAGCTAGAAGAGAGGGAACAGAAGGAATAATGGCAAAATCGATTAAAGGTGACTCTATTTATCAAGCTGGAAATCGTGGTTATAACTGGCTTAAATTAAAAAGTTTAGAAGGGGGAAAATTAAAAGATACTATTGATGTAGTTCTAGTTGGTGCTTTTTATGGAAAAGGTCGAAGAACAGGGGTATATGGAACATATATAGGGGCAGTTTATGATCCTGATAATGATAATTTTATAGCTTTTACAAGATTTTTTTCGGGATTGACTGATGAATTATCTGAATCTTTAACAAAAGATATGGGGCAATATATTGTAGAAAAAAAACCAAAAAATGTTATTTGTGAAGATAAACCTGATATTTGGTTAAAACCTGAGGTAGTTATGGAAATAACAGGGGATGAAATAACTATTAGTGATAAATTTGCTAAACTTGGGTATTCTATGAGATTTCCTGTCTTTCTAAGGTTACGTCCTGAAAAAGGTCCAAAAGATATAACCACAACAGAGGAGATTAAAGAATTATATGAAACCCAATAAAAAGTAAAATTATTTGTAAATTTTTAGCCCTTTATCCTGTAAAGCTTTAAGAGAATCTGGAATTTTCCTAATATAATTATTAAAATTTAAATTAAGGACTTTTAATGAAGAGAGATTTCCAATTGTTTTAGGAAGAGATTTTAAATTATTACCCCACAAATTTAACTCTTCTAATGAAGAAAGGGAATCTATCCATTCTGGAAGCATTGTGAGGTCATTCCAGCTCAAATCTAACTTTTTAAGAGAATTCAAATTTTTAAATGACTCAGGTAAGTTTATTAACTTATTGTTTCTTAGAATTAATGTTTCTAATGAATTTAATTCTCCAATTTCATTAGGAAGAGTTCTAATGTTATTGTCATAAAGATCTAATACTTTAAGAGAGCTAAATTTATTTAAAAGGTATAAATCAACAGTAAGATCATTACCCCCTAAACCCAAAATCTTTAAAGATTTAAGATTAATAAGTGAATCAGGAAGAGATTTTAATTGATTTAATCCTAATTGTAATTCAGTTAAAGAATTAAATCCTTTCGGAAATTTTGGAAAATTATTTAATCTATTCCCATGTATATCCAAAATTTCTAATGAGTTTAAACTGGAGATTTCATTTGGAAGTGATTTAATATTATTATGTCTTAAGTCTAAAATTATTAATTTTTCTAATTTTCCTATAGTGCTTGGAATTTCATTAATTTTGTTATATTTCAAATATAAATATTCCAAAGAACTTAGAGATCCAAAAGATTCCGGTAAACTTCTAAGGTTGTTATTGCTTAGATCTAAATAAGTCAAATTAATAAGTTCACTAAGATTTTTGGGTAATTTTGCAATTCTATTAATTTTTAAGTCTAATTTTTTGATATATTTAAAAGTTGTAATGAATTCTGGTAATTTTCTTAAAATTTTCCATCCAAATACGTTAGTACTGATTCCCGATAAGTCGATTGAAGATACTAAACCCTCATCCAAGGAATAACTGATATCCTTGAATTCATTTCTAAAATGTTTGATAAGCATAAAGTTATTTAGAATTTCTGAAAGCCGCTTATTCGTTAAATCGTATATTCTCTCAGTATTAAATGCTTTTTGTAGACTTTCATTAAATTCATATATATCAAAATTTTTTATTTTATCAATTAAAAATGACTTTGCCTTATCGTTATTTATTAAACCTATTGTGGAGACAATAGAAATTAGACAATTAATGGAGTTTTCATGTTGGAATGCCCATTTCATTGGTTTTAAGGCTTTTTCAATAAAATTTTGTTTAATAGCTTTTATTGCAGTGTTTCTGACTTCTTCATGAGAATCAGATATTAAAATATTTTCAAGTAGATTAAAAATTTGAGAATCTTTTGAACCAATTTTTATTAAAATTTCAATACTATCAATTCTTAAATTTGGGTCATCGAAATTGTTGATCAACGTAAATAATTGATTTATAACAGATTGTTTTTCCAAATTTCCATTTTTGAATTCTTTATAAATTAATTCGGGAGAGAGTTTCATGAAAATTTAAAAAGTTTTATAATGCGATCTTAATATAAATGTACAAATTTAATTATAAATTTAAATTAATCCAGCAATATCAATAATTTCATTAGCAATTTCTTTTGGTTTAATTTCCTCAATAAAATGTCCTAAACCTTTGAAAATTTTGACATAGCCTTTGAGTTGAGGTAAATGTGACATCCATTGATCAATTACTTCAGATTTAGCTGAAGGATCCCAGTCGCCACAGATTGCTCGGACACCTATATTTTGTCCATTCAAACCCCAAAAATTACTTATATTATCCTGAATAAAGCTGTAAAAAGGTGAAGTATCACGTTTTCCAAGTTGAGGTTCATTATATGTATTTCCATATCCCCATTCAGGTGTTTGGAGCACTAATCGTTTTGAACTTAATGTATTTGATTTAACTTTAAACTGACTTCTAAATACTTTTTGGGCCATTCTTTCTTTTCTCTTGAAAATACCTAATTCTTTTGCTAAAATCGAAAAAATCATCTTAATAAATAAGATTGTAGGACCCGTAGGCTTAGCAAAAATCGAAAAAGCCGCAAATGATCCCCATAGCCGATTAGGGATAATTTTTGGACCTCTTGACCAATATAACCATGAACTTGGAAAATTTTGATAAGTAATTCCATTAGGAGGTATAGGAAAAACAGTACTATTTAAAATTATGAGATTTTTCACTATTCTAGGTTCTTTTAAAAAAGCTCCGATGCCAATTGGTCCTCCCCAATCATGAATAACAAGAGTCACATTATTTAAATCTAAGTACTTTATTAACTGGTATAAGTTAGCAGCATGATCCATGCATACCATTTCATATGTTGCTTGATCTGATAGACCAAAACCAATATGATCCACAGCAACTATCCTGAATGGTTTTTTTGCATGGTCGATAATATGGTTAATAATTTTCCTATATGTATACGAATTTTCTGGATTTCCATGAATAAATAGTATTACTTTATTGGGATTATCATTTCCATGCCTACTATCTCTAAAAAACATCTTTTTATTAGCATCTATACCTTCTGAAAGTTCGAACCAAAACCCACATCCCTCGGGAAAATAATCTTCAGGAATTTTTTTTATAGGAGTATTTCCTGGAATCTGGGTTATTCTTGGTTTTGAGTTCATTTCAAATCAATTATAAATAATTATTAAAAAAAAAAATTAAAAAGCTGAAGCTATAGTCTGTTTTTTTAATCCCTTTATGATATGTTTATCCAATCCACTATTAGTCTTGCTAGATTTTAATTTAGATAAAAAGCTCAAAAAAGCAGAGCGTTGTTTAAATCTGAATTGATTCCAACGTAAATCAAATGGTTTATTTGATAATAATTGAGTTTTATATGGAATATCTCCTTCACTTAATTTCTTATTTTTAAGATAAAGATATCGTTTTGCAGGTTCCTGTTTAGGATATCTATTAATTGGATCCAAGAAATTTCTTATTTTTAACTTTTTTGCACGTTTTTCCAGATTACGAGATAAGACATTTTGGATTGCAGAGGGTTCACCGATTAAATCTCGATACTTTTGATCAATTTTACGCACTCTTCTCCTCACTACTCCATTAGGAGCAAAGCGATCCATTGCACCACAAACACTCTGTAATACAGCTGCTTGCTGTTTAAAGAATTTAGATTTGTGATCTCGCATAATTGGATTATCTGAGTTTAAACAAAATTCATATCCTCTGAGTATAACATCGAGTTTCCTAAGAATTGAAGGCCCCCACGTTTTATAAATTAAATCATAACCATATTCAGTCAAATTTAAAGTTTCATGGATTTCTAAAGCTACATTTTCTTGAGAACCACTCCAAAAATGCACATCTTCCCAAGGTACATCTCTTAAACGTCCGCTTTTTTTCATTTTGTTATACAATGCTGTACCGGGAAAAGGTGATAACCTAGTCAATTGTTCATATGTAGGATAACAAGCGACAAAATAATTAAGATCCTCATGTATATTTGAATGATCATGAAAATCCCATCCGCATATCCAAGCACCAATTGTACGAATTCCTCTATTGTGAAGATTATTAAAAACTTCTCGAGCATCAGCTTCTTTTACTTTAGTATAACCATGTTCTCCAGCGAATTTAGACTCAACTCCTATAAAAATCGCTCCAATACCGATTTCAGCAATAGCATCCCATCCATATTTATCTGCAAAGTTCCAAATATGATCTACTGAACCAAATGCAAACCAATCAAGTGATTCCACAACTTTTGGATTACTTTCCCAATATTGTTTAGTTTTTATTAGATACTCAGGATACCGAAAATGATCTTCTTCAATTACGAATATTTGGCTTATGTCTGGAAAATATTTATGATATAGATGCATGTGTTTTACTAGTTCTTCAGGAGAGAGCATTTGTATACGTTTATACCCAAACATTTCAGTAGTAGAACAAAAATCACAAGCGCCAGGGCATCCCAAACCGGATACTAAGAAACCAATAGTACCTCTTGGATATTTATCAATAAACCAAAGAGACCCTCCACATTTAGGCATAAGTTTTTGCTCAATTGGACGATTAATATCTTCGCCAAGTAATTCACGAAGAAATTTCACGCCCTCTCCTTTTACTGCATGATCCACATATTTCTTTTGAGTATCTTCATCATATTTGGCTTTAAATGCTTGTGCTCCGTATGATCCTAAAAGAATTGTTGTATCTGGTGAGTTTTTTCGGATATATTCACACATTTTTAATACGGTATCCAAATGTACTGGAAAGCAACTAATTCCTATATAATCGTATCCTTTATCAACTTCCTTTGCAAAATGCTTCCATCTAGGGTATTCAAGTAAAGTTGAGGGTGTATTAATATTTTGTGCTAAAATATGGTTTCCAAAACAATGAGTGTGAGAAATTATTGTAAAGATATCATCACCATGAGTGAAACGTTGTCCGGTAGCATCAGTTAAAGAATCATTTGCAGGAAGCGTTGGATATGGATATGTAGGGGTAGTTAATAAAATACGCTTATCGCTCATTTTAAAACTAATGAATGTGTTATTGAGTTAATTTATAATTGGGTTTAAACATATATATAAATAACTCTTTAACATTTCTTTAATTTCTCAATTAAATTTGCTTAAAGCTAGTTCGCTAATTTTTGCTTTTGTTGGATTTCCATTAAATTTATCCCATCCACGTTCATCATAGTAGTCATCAAGTAATTTATTTGCAATTTCTGGCGTAATTTTTGTTTTTCCAAAAAAATCTAATAATTTAAAATTATTGTTACCAAACTCTAAAGGCTTGAACAAACCTTCAGGAAAATTGTCATCTTTCCGAGAAAAGCCTTCTTTCATATTTAATAATTTTAATAAATTCCATGTTCTCTCAGCTGCAATCCGTAAATCTTCAGTGTTAATACTTAATCCTGTTATAGCGTTATAAAATTCAGTAACAGAGGATAATCCATAGAAACGATTAATTTGAGCTCTTGCACAAATTCCTAAGGATGTTAAAACAGTATACCAATCTTCAGCATAACGAGTTAATCGTCCAACATTAATTATCATTTCTGGGACAGGTGGGGCAAAAATTCTGTCAAAAGCTTTTGTTGGGATACCCATTCGATTAAAATGGGATTTAAATTTAATTATCGAAGAAATCGCACCAATATAAGTAGGAGATCCTCCAGAAGCTACATGAGAGCCTTTAGGGTTAACCATTTGTTCAAATTCCATTGTACCAAGATGTAATAATCGAGGATCAAAAACAATATCTAGTCCTTTCACCTGTAGTAGTTTTTCACTATTTAATTGATAAGTATTTAGTATTTTTTGAACTCCACTTGCTAATATATCTCCAAATCCCTTCCTGTTTGCAATCATTTCAATAAATTGGAGCAAAGTATTTATATCTGTATTCCATTCAATTCCAGAATTATCATAAGTTAAAATTCCTTTCTCACTTAGCTTGTTACAATAATTAAAAAGAAATACTACCATCATATAATCTAATCCATACCGATTACACATCTCATGAGCCAATATGGTTTCGTGATTGTAAATTAAACCTTCAAGGTCAGTATACATTAAGAATGGATTGATAATTGAGGTAGCATAATGTAGTAATCCTTCTGAATCACCTTCTTTTAGTTCTAAAATATCTTTATCACCTATAGGACACGATGGGCAAGCAATACGTCTCTTTTTTAGATTTTTAAGATAAAAGTGTTCACTACACTGCCTTGCTTTTTTGTTTTGTCCTGAAGCTTTAAATAGCATTCCAACAGGGAGAGATCTTAACATACCTAATTTATGCCATGATGTTATATGTGGATAATTTTTGATGCGATCGAATAAATGATTATAGAGATTGTTATATTTTTTTGGATCGGAAATATTAATGCCTTTTGACCCTTTAGCGATAATTGCTTTCAAGTTTTTTGATCCCATAATTGCCCCTAATCCACCACGTCCTAATGTTGATATTTTATCGATAAGAGCTAATGAGTTATATACAAGGTTCTCACCAGCTTGTCCTATTATTATGGTCCCATATGATTCGTATTTCTTTTTTAGTATTTCATGTGTTTCTATAATACTTTTCCCCCATAACTCTCTAGCATTACAAATATCTATATGGTCATCCAAGATGAGTAAATAACTGGGTTCAGCAGCTTTTCCAGAGATAATTATATGGTCATATCCTGCATTTTTTAGGTTAAATCCAAAACTCATACTACCACAGGAATGAGCTATTGCCCCTGTTGCTGGGAACTTAGTTGTGGCCACCACACGCGAAGATCCTGGAGTAATTGTACCTACAAAAGGTCCAACTCCAATTATCATATAATTATCTGGCGAAAATGGATTGATTTTAGGTTGAATTAAATTAGCTGCAAGTTTAGTATTGATTCCAATCCCGCCAATAAATTGATTTAAATCATTAATATTTAATTTAGATAAAAAGATTCTATTATTAGAGAGATCCACATTGATAATATTACCAGTATACCCTTTCCAATCTGTCAATCGATACACTCCTCTATTATTAATGCTCCATAAAGACAATGCTTGGCACATTGGCCACAATCAGTACAATTGTCTGAAAAATATATCTTAGGCTTTAAACCATATCTATCTTCAATCTCTAAACTTGCTCTTGAAGGATCGAATACCTTATAATGAGTGTATGAACACCACAATTTGCATATTATACATCCAGTACATCTTTCTTCATCAATCTTTATTTTAATGTTGCTTTTGCTTGTCATTTTATTCATATCTTAATTCTTAATAATAATTAAAACTTAATAGTCAGATCTGATTTTCTTTCAAGTTCCTTTAAAAATGAAGGTAAATGTTCAAATCTATTGAAACTTAAGTCTAAGATTTTCAGATTTGACAGTTTACTTATAGATTTAGGGAGTGAAGTAAGACGATTACCCCATAGATTTAATTCTTCTAATGAAGAAAGTTCACCAATCCATTCTGGAAGAGAAGAAAAAAAATTCCAGCTTAAATTGAGTTTTTTAAGTTTTTTTAATTTTTTTAATGATTCTGGTATTTGAGATAATTTATTGTTTCTTAAAATTAATATTTCTAATGAAGTTAGTTTTCCTATTGAATTAGGCAATTTATTAATTTTGTTGTCATATAAATCTAATACTTTTAATGATCGAAATAAAGAAATCCATCTAGGAAGCCTCTTCAATTTATTTCCACTTATACCCAATCTCTCTAATGAAGTAAGTGATTTTATATTTGATGGGATTTCTAAAAAGTTATTCCATCCTAATTCTAATTCTGTAATAGAATCATTAAGTAAAAAATCAATTGAATTTAACTTGTTTCCATGCAGGTTTAAACTCTTAAGATTTTTAAGTGACTTTAATGATTTGGGGATGTAAGTAAACAAATTATTTCTTAAGTTTAAAGTTTGAAGTAAAGATAATTTATTCATAGAATTAGGGAGATCCCTTAGTCTATTAGATTTTAGATTTAAAAACTTTAATGAATTTAATTTATTGATTGAATCTGGAATGTTAATTAGCTTATTATAACTCAAATCTAATGATGTAATTGATTTTGCTTCATTTGAAATTTCTGATAGTTTTATTTGATTATTAAATCTTAAGTCAAGTTCTTCTAAGTATTTTAGAGAATAGATTAAATCTAAGAAATTTGATATGATAATACCTTGCGGATCAACATTAGATAAATCTAATTTTGTGATATAACCTGATTTATTAAATTCATATTTTATAAATCCAAATTTAGTTTTTAGTGTTTTGATAAAGTAATAATTTATTAAAACATCCGCAAGAACTTGTATATTAAAACTTTCGATTTTTTTGTTTTTGAAGAGGTTTTCTAAATTAAATTGGTTTTCTTGCAAATAATAATAATTCAACTTTTCCACTAAAATTGATTTAGCTTTTGGATTATTAAGTTTGGACAAGGTTGAAATTATTATAATAAGACAGCTTAATTTTTTCTCATGTTCAAGAGCCCATTTCATTGGTTTTAATGCTTTCTCTATGAAGAAATCTTGTATTAGTGATGCTGCTTTTTTCCTTATAATTTCACTAGAATCCGAGATTAAAAGATTCTCTAAAAGAGTAAATATTTTTTCATTCTTAGCTTGAATTTTCTCTAAGATTTTAATACTTTCTAATCTAATATAAACATCATCAGTATTTTCGATTAGAGTAATTAATAATTCTAAAGCTGATGTATAATCTAATTCTTTATTCTTTAAATCTTGATAAATGGAATTTGGAGTTAAGGGCATAAATTATATTTTTATAAAAAAGATTTATTCTTAAACTCTTTCAATTACCATACCACCTAATCGAATAGGGCCCCCAGTAGCGTTATAAATCTTTTCTGCCTTTCTTAATTTGGATTCACTATGTGAATAAATTCTAAATA
>JBHLLJ010000008.1:0-44694 GCA_048885705.1 Candidatus Hermodarchaeota archaeon
CCAGCTAAATAAGGAATTTCAAATCCCATTTTTTCCAAAATTGAAGAATCTCTTAGAAAATAACCTCCTGAGGGTATGATTCCTAAACCCATTTTATGGGGATCTGCTGTAATAGAATCAACAGCCTTTACAGAAAAATCCCAAGAAGGTAATTTATAATTTAACTCTTTCAAAAAGGGTAATACAAAACCACCAAAAGCAGCATCAATATGAAAAAATATATTTTTCTCTTCTATAAGTTGGCCAATATTTTCTATTGGATCAATTAATCCTAAAGAAGTAGTTCCGGCGATGCCAACAACACCGCACGTATTTTTATTTATAAGCGAATTAAAATGATTAAGATCCAGATCAAAATTATCTAATAACTTTGCTTTTCTAAGTTTAATGCCAAGCAAATCTGCCGCTTTATCAAAAGAGATATGGGCAGAGCAAGGTACCACAACTTCAGGGTTCATGATTTCAGGTCTCAACTTTTTAGCAATCCTCATAGCTATTAGATTTGACTCCGAACCTCCGGTAGTGAAAGTTCCAGTTATATTTTTTCCATTAAAAAGTTCAGCAATTTCTGTGACTAACTCTTCTTCTAATAATGTAGTACCTAAAAACAAACCGGGATCTCCAAGATTTTTAGAGATATATTTGATATAGGTTTCAACCCCAAACTCAAACGGTTCAGTGCACATGGATCCTAAAATTGATCCAGTATTGTATGAACAATCTTTTTTTAATTTCTTTTCTAAAATTTTAAGTATTTGCTGCTTATCTAGACCCTTTTCTTGCATCTTTTTTCTAATTGGTTATTTAACATTATTATTCCCAACTTTACCTATCATGTAGAACATTTTAAGTAATTAAAATTTTATAGCTTAAATTTAAAAGCAATACAAAAATTAAATAAAACGTTTTGAATCCCTTATTGAATATTTACTAATTACATTATCTAGCTCATGATTCAAATCAATTTTGTAATAATTTGCAATACATATTAAAGCATAAAGAACATCTGCTAATTCTTCACCAAGTTTGTTCTCTTCATCATTATGTTTTTTTGGCTTATATCCTTCGAGATGATTGATTTCTTTCGCCAACTCACCAATTTCTTCTATTATAGCCGATAGCATTGCCAACGGAGGCCAGTAACCCCCATGTTTTGTAATCCAGTCATGAATTATTTTTTGAATATCATGAAGTGAAGTCTTATCAATCATATATGTAATATTTTTTTATTACTTAAAAATCGGATTAGAAAATAGACAATTACAAATTGGCGCTTCTTGGATTAAAACTTGAGAAAAAGAAGAAAAATTAATTATTTAACTGTTCTCTTTTCCGACTTTGCCATTCTGCTTTTTTTCCAGGATTATATCTATCTACTTCACTATAATATCCTGTAACTCTTGAATATACTTTAACTTGTTTAGAATGACAATTTGGACAACTGAATTGAGAGCCTTGAAACATTTTCCTACAAGAAGGGCAATAAATAAAATCTAATGTATATGCAAAATATGCTGTATTTGTATTAAGACAGATATTTTTCGTCAGTTCCCATAAACCATTGATATCCGGTTTTTGCTCTCCGAGCCAAATATGTGTAATGACACCCCCATTTACAATAGGGTGTAAATCTCCTTGCTTTTTTATCCTTTCTGATAAAGGGATATTCGCATCATACCTGAAATGATCAGAATTTGTGTAATATGCTGATTTTCCCTTTGACTGAACTATTGCCTTTTTTGGAAAATGCTTTAAATCTAATCTAGCTAGACGATTACTTGTAGATTCTGCTGGTTGTTCCCAAAGCGAATAATATTTTTTATCCCTTTCTGTCATAGTATTACATTTTGCGACCATATAGTTTAATATTTTTTTACCAAACTCATATGCAGTGTTATTTTCGTGTAATTCAAATCCAGTAAGGCTTTTTATAGCTTCATTTAAACCTGTAAATCCTATTGAAAGGTTCTGATCATTAATGTTAAAAATGGGATTGCCATTTATTTTACCGCTACATAAAGGTAAATGTCCAGTCTTCAATCTTTTTTCCATTATATTCCATTTTTTTCTCAGTATTCGAGCTGAAAGTTCCATTTTATCATCTAATATTCTGAAATACTCATCTTCATTTGAAGATAAATAGGCATATCGAGGAAGGTTTAAACTAACACTTTGCAATGAACCAATAGTAACATAATTTTCCCATACATTTGCATTCTTCCTTTTTTCAGGATCAAGAATGCATTGTTCAATGATTTGATTTCCACTCAAAAATTTCCTGCAACATTGGCTGTGGATTTCATCTGGCATCCAATCGGGACACATATTAAGGAAATAAGGAGTACCCATTGTTGCAACTTCTTCCATTATTTTTAAGTAAGATGGCTCAAATTCTTGTAGCCATTCCTTTTTAACTTTAACCTCATGTTTTGGAAAGGCAAAAAGTTTTCCATTATGATCACCTTGAATATACACATCAGTTAAAGCGTCAAAGAGCTTAAGACATTCTTCTTTAAAATCACCATATTTCCCTATTATTTTTCCGTGAGGACCAACAGCAGGCATATTTAACAACCCAGTAGGTATTGTAGGAGTACATGAAATTGAAGTAAAGGGTACTTGTCCCCCCCTTGCTGCAAATATTTGATTAGTTTCAAAAATTAAACATTGCATTGATTGCTCAATTTCTCTTGCACTAATATTACGCGCATATGGGGCTAGAAAAGTTGTAATATAATCATATCCTTGACCTCCACTGAATTCACCTTGAATAATTCCAAGCCATTTAGCAAGATGAGTTACTGCTACACGTAAACTTCCAGCTGGGCCTGATTTACTACAATGTGCCCAACTCTCTACTGGAGGGAGCCCATGTTCAAGAATCATACGTGGATCCCATTCTTGACAAAATGGTCTTAAATCGAAATATCTCAGCATATGTACATGAAGATCTCCATATAAGTGAGCATGAGCTTCCTCAGAATCTAGAATTCTTAATAATGCATATTCATCTGATATTCTATTTGCCGCCCAATGATGAATACTTTCAGGATTCATATCTTGATTTGCATTTTCATCTACTCCATATTCTAAAATAGCCTCATAATCCATTAATGGCATTCCGATTCTTGTATATAGTTTTCGCTCATCTTCAAAATGTTGCTCTGATAATATGGAACAGACAATTTCTCTGATATGAGGACCAGATAAAAAACGAATTCCGGAAGAAATTATTCTCCTTACAACTAATTCTGTTATCTTATCTGCAGATTTTTGGTCTAAACCGGTTTCATTTATAAGACTCTGTTCAATTTTTGCTGGGTCAAAAGATACAACATCACCTTCAGTTCGAAAAACTTGTGGTAATAATTTTGTCAAATATTTACGACTAATTTTTTCATTCTTTCTTCCTTTTAATGGCTCTGAATCTGATACTAAAACCAATAGATATCATTCCTTTTTCTAATTAATATATATAATATAATTTTACAGTGAAAATATACACTATTTTTAATTTAATAATTTTGTCGGTAGTATGAACTGAACTAAGAGAATTATTAACTGTTTATTATCGTTAATATTTTACCTCTTTTGATATAAAAATTTATTTGTTTTTTCCATTTAAACTTATTTTATTAACTCTTTATTTGATCGTTTTAATACTGCGTATTAAAATTACGAAAAAATTCTTAATCCTTTAGAGTCTTTTCAATTTCTAATTTTTTGAATCTTAAATTACATTTAATACAAAATAATGTCGACCTTATTGAAAAAGAAACTACTCTCTATCTGTAAAAACTTTATAAGAATTAATGATAGTAACATTTAAACAAAAAAAATTGTATTCAAATACTTAGTTTTACAAGTTCATTATGCTTGATAGAACAACTAATAAAGAAAATATTAAACCAATTAAACTTATTGAAGGAGTTTTTCGGAGAACCTTAACTTATAATAATTCTGTTATGCTATGTCATTTTTTACTCGAAAAAGATGCCAAAATACCAATTCATCACCATGAAGAACACCAAATTGGTTATGTAATTGATGGTAAAATTAAATTTTTAACAGAAACTGGTGATTTTATTGCCAAAGCTGGAGACAGTTACGTTTTTGATTCTAATGAAAAACATGGAGCATTAATAATTGAAAAGGCAGAAGTTATTGAAGTTTTTCATCCTTCCCGGGACGATTATAAAGAATAAAAAAATATCTATCCCTTTTTTTGGATATAGAAAGATTACCATTGATAAACCGCAATGCTAAAAATTGCTAACATACAGAAGATAAATTCTCCTACCAACCAATCGAGAAAATATTGCTTTTTCTTATCTAAACTGTTTTTTATCCTCGAGGCTAAAGCAAAACTGATTGCTGAGTTTGTACCGGTAAAGATTATAATCGTGAATTCCACAGCATCCAATTCTAAATTGATAATATCTAAAATATTATCTAAAATTAACCAGCCACCCAGAAATCCTAAAAGACCTAATAAAAACAACCAGCCTGAAAACTGAACAATTTTCGTAAATTTCTTTTCTAATTCTGAAATTATTGACGAGCTAACAACTGGTTTTTTCTTAAATTTTGACATTTAAAAATAAATTATTTCCTTTTTGAATAGTTAAAATTTTATAATTCTTAATCTTTTTGATTTAAATTATTTTTTTCCACATTAAGGTCGATTTTTAAAATATAAAATAGCTTTAGCAATATCTCCATTACACTCTTTTAAAATTGTCTCTGCTTCTTGTTTGTCTACATTTGCTTGTGTGGCAACTAGCATAATATCATTTTCTGTTATCGTTGGTTTAACTTCTGATTCTTCTAAAGGTTCAATTTCCTCATAAGATTCTCCACCTTGAACTATTAATTCCTCAGGAGCAACTGCTTCGCTTTGGCCAATCACTTGATATATTTCCTGACCAGCTTGTTTCATTAGAAATACATCGGGTTGATCAATTACCAGTGTCTTTTCTGGCCCCTCTATAATCACTCTTGTGGCATCAATCTGTTCCATGTCTATACCTTGCTGTGCTATTCTTCTACGCATCTGTCTTGATCCAAACTGTTGTCCTTCTCGCTTTACAGTCGGTTGGGGGCGTTTAGGTTTATCTTTTTCCTTTTTTTGCATTTCTTTTGGTAATTTTACCAAGTTCCTTCACTTTACTTTAAGTTTAATTACAAGTAATATAATAATTTGTAACTTAAATCTTTGACTTATAAATTCCCTTTCGTATATTTACAGCAATACCTATAGAAAAGGCTTTTGCATAAGAAACAGGAACCTTCAATTTACCTATACCTAGTAGTTCATCATCTTGATTTACTACAATTACTTCATCTAAAGGTCTTAACGCTTCATCGATATCTATAACATGTTTACAGAAAACATTTCTTCCTTGTTTGATAAATTCTGAAATCTCATTTAATACAATAACTCTTAATTTTGGTATTGAAGTTTTTTTAATAATTCTTTTAGCAGAGAAAAGAGTTAATGTAAAAAATCCATTTGTAGGTCTTAATATCAACATTAAATCTTTCTTATGATAAACATATCTGATTTTATTTGTGTTTGATGATCTTTCAAAATGAATCTGATGATAGTCATCAAAAAGGATATCTGTAATATCTTTTCCAAACTGATAATCTGATATCGCTTTAATTTGTCTAAAGCCTAATAATAAGTTTGTTTCCATTTAGTAATAACTAAAATAATTAATTAAATTAAGAAAAGCAATTGAAATATAAATAAATTATGAGTAGAGTCGAGATTCAATGAATTGATCTTTAACTTTATTCATCACTTTATCTACAGCGTCAATAAAATCATTATTTATGATCATATCAGCATCTTTGCGAATTGCAAACATCCCCGCTTCAGTGCAAATTGCTTTAATATCAGCTCCAGTGGCTCCTTCTGTCAAATTTACTAATCTTCTGAAATCTATTGATTCTTCAATATTTAGATTTCTTATATGTATTTTAAATATCGCTTCTCGAGCTTCATCACTAGGAATAGGAAAATCAATCATACGATCAAATCTCCCTGGTCTCAATAACGCAGGGTCTAAAATATCCACTCTGTTTGTAGCACCAATTATTTTTACATCTCCCCTCTGTTCAAATCCATCTAATTCACTTAATAATTGCATCAGAGTTCTTTGAACTTCTCTGTCTCCTGAAGTAGCTATTTTCAGTCTTTGTGAGCCGATAGCATCTAATTCATCAATAAATAAAATAGTAGGGGCTTTTTCTTTGGCTAAATTAAAAATTTCTCTAACTAAACGTGCACCCTCACCTATAAACTTCTGCACCAATTCAGATCCAATTATTCTTATGAATGTAGCTTCAGTTTCATGAGCAACAGCTTTTGCTAATAAGGTTTTCCCGGTACCAGGGGGACCATATAATAACACACCTTTAGGAGGTTCAATTCCGATTTTTTTGAACAATTCTGGTTTTTTTAATGGTAATTCTACAGTTTCTCTAACTTCTTGTATTTGATCTTCTAAACCACCAACGTCATCGTATGAAATGTCCGGAATTGAATCGATTACTTCCATTCCTTTTACAAAAGGATCTAATTTGGTAGGCAAAACTTCCATAATTGCAAAAGTTCTTTGATTTAACGCTACCCTTGTTCCTGGATCCAATTTTTCATTTTTCACTTTTCTACTAGTATTTACAACGAAACTGGGACCAGTTGAACTTTTTACTATAGCTCTCCCCTTTTCATCTAGAAAATCAATGATAGTGGCAGATACTAATGGAGGTTCTCTTAATCTGTCGATCTCATTCCTTAGACTATGTAATTCTTGCTCTAATCTAAGCCTTTCTGCGTCTAAAAGTTGTTTTTCTGTTTCTAAGTTCCTGAGTCGCTTCTCTAAATGTCTTGTATAGGTTATAAGATATTCTCCATCTTTAGTTTCTTCTTTTTTTCGTTTCTCTTTAGTCGTTGTCAAAAAAAGTATACCCCTTGTTTTCTAACTTTAGTTTTCTTTTTTAAGAAAATAATTTAATTTAATAATAAACTTTTAATCATTTAAATTTAAGGCTAGTTCTGTATCATTTCTTAAAAATGTCGATTTTTAAAAAATTTATACATTATAAAATATAACGAACTTAAACCGTAAATTATAAGAGGATTTAATCAAATTCTATATATAAAATCTTTCTTTCATTAATTTTTTTTGATATCATACCATGCCAAAATCACGATATAATGAAATTGATAAGGAATGCCCAATATGTGGGAGTATTATTTGGGGGAAAGCTCAAAAAGTTTTAATAGAAGGAGTTAAAATGACAGTGTGTTATAATTGTGCTCAACATGGAATAAAAATTCAAAAGCTCCCTAAAAATACACAAAATAGAAAACCATACTCCTACAATAAAAAAACCCAATTAAAACAACCAGTAGCAAAAAATAATTTACTGGATGATTTTGAAATAATCCCTGATTATGCCAAAAAAATAAGAAATAAGAGGAGTTCCCTTGGATTGAATCAAGATCAATTTTCTCAAAAACTAAATGAAAAACCTTCATTACTAAGAAGAATTGAAGCTGGAAAAGTAGAGCCCACAATAAAATTGGCGAAAAAACTAGAAGAAGTCTATCAAATAAAAATTTTGAAAAAAAAAGATGAGATAGAAGCCAATGTGCAGAATAATAAATATATGAAAAAGTCAACAGGAGCTTCTCTTGGTGATATTGCGTTTATTAAAAAGAAAAAATAGATCAAACATATAATAGAATCTACTTTACATATCCAATTTTTTTATTTTAATTATAGCGGAATTATATACTCCAGAAAATCCTAATTCTTCGGGTTTATCGGGGACAAAGTAATTTACATTTGGGCTTTCTAGTAAAGTTGAGGATAAACCTGAATATATTAATGTTGTTTTAGGTTTTAATTCTGGAGATTCTGCTAAGATATATATCCCAGATCCATAATCATTAGAAACTTGGACTTTAGACCCAATTTCTAAATCTAATCTATTAATATCTTCAGCGGTTAAAAAAACTTTATTAAATTCATTCAAATACCTTGGATTTAATTGTCCCAACTGAGAATGTAAGAAATATAAATGAGAGGGTGAGATGAGTAAAAATTCATCTTTTTTCATTTTAATTTTACGATTTAATTCCTTTTCTCCAAATTTAAAATGTGGGCCAATAACTTGAATACGATTATCTGGTGTAGGTAATTTTAAATCATTAAAAGGAATATCCTCATTGCCAAATAATAAATAATAACCTTTTAATTTAAGATCTTCCTGAATCGCTGAAGGGAGCATTCTCACACAATTTTTGAAAATTTGTTCTTCTGATTCATGAAAGATTTGTCTTTTTTCAAAATTAATTCCCAATGCTAATTGTTGGAAGAATTCATAATTCGATAAACAATCCTGATATGGACATGGACCTCCAATATTAATTGATAAGCCAGGGATGTAATAAGGAGATATTAGATCGGATGATTCTAAATCAAATTTTGCAGGGATAACAATATCTGCATACTTAGTTGTTTCGTTAAGGAATATATCTAATACAATCACAAATAAATCATCCCTCAAGAGTGCCCCTCTTAATAGGTTTTGGTTAGGTAAGGAACTTGCTGGGTTGAAATTATAGATAAATAACATCTTAGATTTTCCAGAAGATAAAAAAGAACCAAGCTTAATCAGAGGAATTTCTGTGATTTTCGAAATTCTCCTAATATTAGTTATATATTCTTGAAGAGGTTGAAGTATTGGTTTTATAAAATCACTTTGGGAATATATTAAACCAGTACCGGGTTTTCCTATATTTCCAAGTATAATTTGAATCAGTGCAATACTTTTGACGATTTTTCCACCAAAATAGTCTTTCTGAACACCAAATCCAACATTAAATAAAGTTTTATGTCTGAATTTTATCAAAAATTCAACAAAATTCTGGAATGTGTTATTGTCAATTCCAATTTGTCTTAAAAGCTTATTTGTATCAACTTTAATCGCTTCTTGAAAAACTGTTGAATGTGATTCAGTATGCCTGTTTAAAAAATCTTCATCGTAAGCCTTTTTTGCAATTAATTGATTAATTGTCAATTGCACTAATAAATGTTCAGTACCTGGAAATATATGTAGGAATAAATGAGCTTTTTGAGCAATCGCAGTATTTCTAGAATCTACGACTACAAGTTTAGTTCCATTTCTTAAAGCTTTCTTTACTAAGAAATAAGCGTGATTATTACTCACTGATAAATTACTACTCCAATTCACTATTAATTTTGTGGAAGGATTAATTATTTGGAAAGGATTTGTAGTAGAGTATGTTCCAAATAACTCTTTAAGGCCAGCACATCCTCCTTCATTACATATCCCACCACTAGTTATTGTGGCCCCTATGGCTTTAAAGAATCGTAATGGGGCGTATTGTGATATTATACCAGAATTCCCAGAATAAAACGCGCCCAAAATAGAATAAGTATTCTTACTTTTACGAATCTTTTCAATTTTTTCTACTATAAGATTGATTGCCTCTTTTAAAGAGATTTTTTTAAATAAATTTTCAGATTTAGGTCCAGACCTAATTAAGGATGTTTTTAAACGTTCTTTATGATATACTAAATTCTCTCTTTGTTTAAACTTTGGACAAAAAAATCCATTTGTAAATGGATGGTTTTTTAAAGGAATTGCCCCTAAAAATTTATGCTCTAATGCTTTATCATCCCAATATCCTTTAAAAACGCATGAACCATAACAATCTTTTGAACAAGTACCGAATCTTGTTTGTTCAAGAGAATTTATTAATTTCATAAAAATAGACTAAATAATAGAATGGGTAATTTTATTATTCAACTCTAATTGTTGTATTTTGAATTTGAGCAATCTTATTCTTTAAGAAGTCAATTATAGCTTGATTATCTTGAGCTTCAAGGGGGCTTCCACAGTCAGGACATCTAAAATTAAGCTCAAAAGCTTCATCAAAATTATATTTCAAATTTGATTCTTCACAATTATTGCAAATAAAGAAATAATTATTTTGTTCGAATTGTAATCTATCTCTTAATTTATTTTCAATCAGTTTCTTTTTCTCAAGAAGAATTTCTTCAAGCAGGTTAAATTCATGCCACCAATAATAGATAAACCATCCTGTAGATTTATCTCTGATGCGTCTAAATTGAGCAAGTTTTTCAGAATATAATTTATAAAGAGTTTTTCGAACAGTATTCAATTTTAGAATTTCAGGATCATCAGGTTCAAAATCGATATCAGTGCCTTTAATACTTTCTTTAATATTTTCAGTTATATCTTCATCAGTGATGTCCGCAGATTCAGAATTTAAAAGTTCAATTCCTACATATATTGCGATTTCACCACCTATTATGTATAAAAAAGACCGTAAGTAAGGATCCAATTCTTTAATAATGATTTAGCCTCATTCACTTTAGCTTTTTAATTTAATAAATAAATCTATAATGAAAATTAAATTTTTTTGAAAGTACATCATAAAAAAATTAAAATTCTAAACCTTAAACAATAATCGAGTATTGTTTTTCTATAACCTGACCATCAATATCAAGGCTGCGAAATAATCTACCTTTTCTTATTGCCATCACTCTTAATAATCTTGAGTTTTTAATGCCTTTAGGAATTTCAATGTCTGTTATTTTATAATTATTAAAAATAGTAAGTGATTTCCAGTTTTTAGGCATATTAGATTTAAAATCATGCAAGGTTTTTTCTATTAGATTATTAAGGTTTTTGACAGTATTGCTAAAATATCCAGTACAAAATTGAATTCGTTTATTAACATCATCTTCTTCTACTTTCTTCTTTGATGGTTGTGGTATATTTTTTTTTGTAGATACCTTACAATTTGGGTTCAAATTAAATGAAAGTAGAAAATAACTATTTTCCCGGAATTTCTCAATACACTTTAATAGCAAATCTCTATTTGCTGTATCAAGAATCTCTGCCTTATAATTTTTTGTTTTACCCGTAGATTCTTTAAGATCCCAATTAAATCCTAAATTATTAATTATATCATCAATATCTGCCCCACTGATTAATCTTCCTTTAATTTCAAATTTTTTATTTGGATCGGAAATACTACTTAATACTAATTCTTGAATCAAATCCTCATATTCGTGGCTGCCTTTCAGAGTTAATTTTGATTTTGTTTGGCTTATTTTTAAAGCCGGACCGGTGAATTCTCCTTTTGAATATCTATAAAAATGGCGGTGAATATTTTTATGAGTATTAGCTGGATCGTCTAGAATGGGGGTTTCTATAATTTCTCTTAGAAAATGCATTTTACTTCCTGTTTATTTTTTAAATTCAATTCTAACTATATTTAATAAATATCATTAGATTATAATTATTATTTTTATTGATTAATAAAATTAAAAAAATATAAAACATATCAAAAAATACAGATTACAAAAAAAATTTATGGAAGTAATATGGCAGATATTCCCTCTTTAACAATTTGGGTTCTAGCATGGATTTTTCTTATTATAGGATTAATTTCATTAGCAATTTTAGTTATATATACCAAGTATGGGAGAGAACTATCAATTAAACTCTCTATCATAAGTATTGTAATTTCTGCTCTATTTTTAGCATTTGCTATTCATTTTTTATTGCTCTCTTACGGGATTTAATCAGAAAGTTAAAAGCAATTTTTTCGAATATGAAATTTTTCATTGCCTACAAGATTTTTAGATTTAATCTCTGGCTTTTACTACTATAATTAGCTTTGTGAATATTTAAAAAAGAAGAAAAGTTTTCCTCTAATAATCAGAATTTCTTCAATTTATAAAAAAAGGAGAATTAAATGTTATTTCAAATGGATCCGACTCTTTGGTTTATAATATGGCTTATTTTAGCCACAGTAATAATGACCTTAATCTTATATATAGCTGTTCTACTTATTGTTTCGAAAACAAAAGCTTCAGATAAAAAGTTTTTGATTATTTTATTAGCTTTCATAATTGTACTAGTAATTCCAATAGTTCTGGGCGCAATTAGTACAGTCTTAGCTGTTGCTAATAATATCCCTTGGAGTGATGGCAATTATTTAATGCTTTTAGTACCGATTATTGGTTTTTTAATCATTATGATTCTCGTCAAATTTCTTTTAGATGTAGCGTGGGACAGTTCTGTATGGATCTCGTTATTAACGTTGTTTATTTTATTCCTATTGTACACATTAATACCTGGATTTGCGAGTTTTCTTGGATTTAGTTTATAATAAGCAAAAAAAACCCAAAACTATCCTTTATTTTTTTCTTAATTTTATGCTTTATAGATGATTAATGGAATTTATAAAACCAATGCTATTAAAGAGTGCTTAGAGAAATAAAAAAAGAAATTAAAGCATTAAATTTTTTCTTTTAATTTTAAACGAGGTGCTAATCCTAAACTCATCATTTCTTGCAGTAATAACTTAAAAGCATAAGAACATACAACTTTAGAAATGATAGTTCCTTCTCCACACACTGGGCAATATCGTTTATCTCTATTTCGATCATATACAGCTAAAAGCCCACACTTTTCACAGACCAATATTACAGTTCGATCAGACTCATCTAAAAGACGTTCTTTCAATAATAATGCAGACCCATGTCCTACCAAACAATCTCTCTCCATTTCTCCGAACCTTAAACCACCCTCTCGAGCACGTCCTTCCGTAGGTTGCCTTGTTAGAATTTGTACCGGTCCCCTTGCTCTAGCATGAAGTTTATCTGCTACAAGGTGATATAATTTTTGATAATAAATTGGTGCACAATAAATTCCTGCTTCATATTTTTCTCCGGTAATTCCATTATACATTACTTCTCTTCCATTAAATTCAAATCCAGCTGCAACTAATTGCTCTTGAAGTTTTGTAATATCCGTCCATTCAAACGCAGTTGCATCTCCTAATTTTCCTGTGGTACATGCAATTTTTCCACTGATACCTTCAAAAAGCTGTCCTAAAGTCATTCTTGAAGGCATAGCATGTGGATTTACGATAATGTCTGGAATTACTCCAGAGGCAGTATAGGGCATATCTGCTTGATCAACCACTAATCCTAAAACCCCTTTTTGACCGTGGCGCGAAGAAAATTTATCTCCTAATTCAGGAATCCTTAAATCTCTAACTTTTATTTTAACAAGTTTATTTCCATCAACTGTTTCTGAAATAATTACTGTATCAACGATTCCTTGTTCATTATGTCGCATATTTTTTGAAGTTTCGCGTCTATTTGGCTGCATTAGTTCAAATTCTTCATATGATTTTATAAACCTGGGTGGAGAAGTTCTTCCTATAAGGACATCTCCTCCGTTAACTTGTGTCTCTGGTTCAATAATTCCGTCAACTTCGGATAATAACCTATACGACTCAGCCGATTTGAATCCCCTTACGCCCCTCTCTGGGATTTCAAACTTATCAACTTCTCCGCCTGGATATTTCCTTTCTTCAGCATCATACGTCCTAAAAAAATGACTCCGTGCAAGACCCCTCTCTATCGATGCTTTATTGATGATTATTGCATCTTCAATGTTAAAACCTTCGAAACTCATCATAGCGATGATAAAATTTTGACCGGCAGGTCTTTTATTTATCCCAATAATTTCCATTGGACTTGTTTTAACTAAGGGTTGTTGAGGATAATGTAGTGTATGTCCTCGAGTGTCTAGTCTTAAATGCATATTTGCAGCAAATAATCCTAATGCTTGCTTTACCATCCCCGCCTCATAAGTATTTCTAGGAGATTGGTTATGTTCTGGAAAGGGAATAATAGACGCACAAATCCCTAGAATTGCAGCTGGTGATATCTCTAAATGAGTATGTTCCGAAGTAATATCCTCTTCAAACATAGCTATATATGCATTTTCTTCTTCTTCAGCATCTAAGTATTCAATTACCCCCTTTTGAACTAAATCTGACCAATTAAATTTGGATTGCCTTAGTTTTTCAATATCTTCTTTTGAAACAAGTAAGCTTCTATTCTTTAATACAAACAAAGGTCTAGTAGCCCTTCCTGCATCGCAGTTAATTTGAATTTCCTTTGAATCATGATAATATCCAATATTTACATGTTGACCAATTTCTCCTTTTCTTCGTTTTTCTCTTAGTTGACGTATAAAAGGATTATGTTGTTGATGTATACCTACTAATTTCCCGTTTAAAAATACTTTTATCTTATCTCCTTTTACATTCTTTACTTCATTTATAGGAATAACACCTAAATCGATTAGAATGTTTTCAATAATCCTTTCATCAGTTCCTACAGATATTATTGATGCTAATCCTAAATTCTTAACTAGACCACAATTAGGACCTTCAGGAGTTTCAGCTGGACAAATTTTACCCCATTGTGTTGGATGTAAATCTCTAGCCTCGAAATGGGGTTGACTACGGCTTAATGGAGATATTACTCTCCTTAGATGACTTAAAGTTCCGACATGATTTGTTCTATTTAAAAGTTGACTAACTCCCGCTTTTCCGCCAACCCAATTACCTGTAGCTAATGCGTGTCTAATTCTTTCTGTTATTACGTCTGCTCTTACGGCAGTTTTAATATTTGGGGCTCTTCCTCTAACAGCAGTTCTTTCTAATTGGTATTTAATATCTTTAACTAGATTTAAGAATGCTACTCTAAACAGTGAAGTAAATAATTCTCCCGCTAATTTTAACCTTTTATTAGCGTAATGGTCTTTGTCATCTGGTTCTCTGAATCCTAAAGCAAGTTCCATTACTTTTTGTGCCATTTGTCCCAAATAATAAGCTTTTTTAATTCTATCTTCCTCCGCATTTCCGATATGAGGTAAAAGATATCTATCTAAAACTTGGAGGGCCCTCCTAATACGATAATCCTTAGTTTGTCCAATTGCTACCCTCTTTCCAATATAATCAAGTGCATTTTGCTGTGACTTTTCAGGATCTTTTAAAACCTGAATTTCTGAGGCAACATCTATTACTGGAATCAACTCTTTTTGGATTTCTTCATTTTCAGATATCGCTTCAAAAATTTCTCTGTCTGAGTGTAATCCTAAAGATCTCATAAGAATTGCTAAAGGGATTTTGCCTGGAACTGAAGGAAATGAAACTCGTAAATTCCCATCTTTTTTCCTTTCAATTGTTACAGGTGCTCGGAATCCACTTCTTGTAGAAAAAACCTTTGCTTGATGAGTAGCACTAGAACTTCTACTCGCTTCTTCAGCAAGTATTCTATTGGGCGCTAAATCCTCCTGAGTAACAAGAACTCTTTCAGTTCCATTTATTATAAAATATCCTCCTGGATCTAATGGATCTTCACCTCTATTAATTAATTCTTGCTCAGAAAGATTTTCTAATGGACATCGGCAACTTTTAAGCATTATGGGAATTTTTCCTATGTAAATATCTAGAGTCTCTTCGGCTTCTTCTCTTTGTGTTCGCTCATCAATTGTAATTGGAGTCATTTCTAAAGTTATATCGGCAGCATAACTTAGTTCTCTAATTCGTGCTTCTATTGGAGTGATTTCCATAGTGGCACCATCAGCTTCTCTTACTTTGGGTACTCCTACTTTAATTTTTCCAAATTTTATTTTGAAACCAGGTATATCAGGAATTACTTCTCCAGATTCATCAACAATCGTTTGCATCTCATATTCAATGAAACTATTATAAGAATCTAAATGTTGGCGAACTAATCCCTTTTCATCGAATAAGCTCTTTAAAATAACCCATTTATCTTCATTTGATAATTTTTCAGAACTCAAAATACAATAAACCCTATCAAATTTTATTTTTCATAAAAAAATAATATTAAGCTTTTTCCTTTTTTACAAATCGATAATAATCTACTGATTTAACAGTTGTTTCAGAATCTCTAATTATTTGTATTATATCCCCTTCTTTTGCTCCGATAGCAATCGCAACTGGATCTTTTTCAAATATTTGAGGTAAGTCATTTACATCAATGCGAAATTCTTCCAAAAGATTTTGCGATTCTTCTTTAGTTAAGAGAACATGTTTGGGAACGAATTTATGGAGTAAAACATCAATCTGTTTCTTTTTAGTCAAGGAAAAATCCTCACTTTTTACAAATTATAAATATTCAAATGATCCCAATCTAAAAAATTTTTCCATTTTTTCTTTTATTTTATCAAAACCAATGAGCTTTTATTAAATTATCACTAATGAAAACATCTAAAAACCCAGTACCCACTTCGTTTACATAAAATCTCAATCTTTTTATCTGGGTAAGTATCCTCAAAATAATTTAAAATATATTGTGCTCCCATTTTTTTTCTAACTACAAACTGAAAAGATCCTTCTACCTTTAAATAATCATGAATATCATCTAACAGATTCAGAAATTCTTTCCTTCCTTGACGTAAAGGTGGATTCATATATATTCCATCAAATTTTATATTTTTATTTTGAATAGGTTCAAAATAATTTCCACATAACGCAATAACATTTTTTGTTTGATCTGGGAGATTAATCTTGATATTTTCTTTACTACACCAAATGGCTCGATTATTAATATCTATTAAATAAATCGAGCTTTGAGGTGATTCATAACCTAACACAATACCTATTACACCATAACCACATCCTAAATCTAATAAAAAAGAAGGCTCTTTTGGAATATACATATGATTTATTAGAACTTTAGTGCCAAGATCAATTTTATTAAATGAAAAAACTCCTGAAATAGTCTTAAAAATAAAAAGATGTCTTCTTAAACTTTCAGATATTGTATGGATTTTTACATTAACGTCAGGAAATCTACTGTAATAATGATTTTTCTTCTTTTCCATGATATAAAATTAAAATAATTAACAAATTTTACTTCTTTTCTTTCCATCTTGGATAAATACCCCTCTCCATGAAAATTTTATTAGTTTTTGCAAGAATTCCCGATTTTGCTTTATAAATTTGTAAAGAATCTTTTAATGTTGTTCCAAATCCTATCAATTCTTTCTTTAAAGTCATATATGCAATTAACATATTTTTTTTTATTCTAGCATCAACATAACAAACACCAGCAGATGCTAAATCTGCTCCATGACATAAAGCATCGACAGCAGTGTCCCTAACATAAATTTTTGGCATGTGAGATACCATCTTTTCCATTGGATATATTATTTTTTTCAAATAATAATCATTTCCCTCTATTTGATAAATCGTATAAGCATCTTTTAAATTCTGTAGAGTGATTAGATTGTCACTCTCTTTAAAGTTCCCAACTCTAGTTCTTCTGAGTTCTAACATATGAGCACCAGAACAAAGAGCTTCACCTATATCAAAGCAAAATTTCCTTATATATGTGCCAGCCTCACAACCAATTCTAAATAAAACATAATTATTCTGAACTTCAATCAATTCGCTATAATATATCTCTCTAATCCTTAGTTTTCTCACTACTGATGACTTTAATGGAGGTCGTTGATAGATCTTTCCAGTGAATAATTTGAAAATTTTCTCTATTCTTTGTAATTTTTCTTCAGTATGTAAATACATTACTCCCACATATTCTTTACCTGCACTTAGCAATGCTGATAATACTCGAGTTGCATTTCCTAAAGCGCATGGTAATATTCCAGTAACTTTAGGATCGAGCGTTCCTCCATGCCCTGCATTTGAGATGTTTAAAATTTTACGAACCCATGAAACAACTTCATGACTAGTTGGACCGCTAGGTTTATCTAAATTTATCACTCCATTTTGCAGAAGAGATTTAACACTTCTCTTATAAGGCTCACATCCATAGTTTGGGTTAGTATTGTCCTGGGATTTTACTAATAATTGCTCAGGCTCATCGGAGGGTAGTTTAAATTCTTTATTTTCCATATGAAATAGTCATGAAGGGTATTTTTAATTAATATAAACTTTATAATCTCATAAATCTTTCTTAAACAATACTGTTCAATCAAAACTATTGGTAAAAAACTGAAAAATGGCGGGCTATAGGGGAATTGAACCCCTGACCTTCCTCTTTAAGAGAGATCCTCCCATAAACGTCAGGTTAAAAGCCTGCTGCGCTACCTGCCTGCGCCAATAGCCCTTCAAGAATTTTTTTAAAGTTATAGCGTGAATTGTATGAGTATAAATCTATAATAATATAAAAATTTTATTTAAATCTGTTTCTTTCCTCTGAATGTAAATTTATCTATTTAAAGGTATCATTTCTTAAACCCTTTTAACGAAATGTTCAAATCCATAATTCTTTATTTTTTTTTTTCCACCCTCTTTGGTAATAGATATATATTCCTCAGAAATCGTTTTACCTATTTTAAAAATATAACCTCCCTTAGATTGAATTTCTTTTTGAGCTTCATTAAAATCTTTAGGATTAATGGTAAATAGATGAATAAATTCCTCTCCTCCATTCAAAACTAATTCTTCTAAAGAAATATTAAACTCATTTGAATAATTAATAGCCTCATTATCAATTAAATTATCATTAAATTCGAGTTCAAAACCTAAATTTGGATTTGAATTCATTAGATCTTTTAAACTTTTGTATAGACCATCAGATGAATCTATACCAGAACTAGCTAAACTCTTTTCTGCTAAAATAAATGCTTCTATTTCTGAAATTACAGGTTCCAAAACACTCATTATTGATCTTCTATATTTAGGAAAAGTATTGAGATCTCCTTTCTTTTTTAAGAGAATATTAAATCCAACACCAGTCAATCCAAACTTATTATTAGAAACTAGAATGTCCCCTACCTTTATTCCGCTTCTATAGATTATTTCTGAGGGTTTTTTAAAGCCAAAAACAGTAGGACTTACTATTAATTCTTTTGTTTCATTAATATCTCCTCCAATATATTCTAGATCAAATTGTATGCAGCAATCTATAATCCCATTTATTAAATCTATAAAATATTGCTTTTTAAGCTCCTTTGGCAAACCCAAAGATACAATGATACCACATGGGTTAACTCCTTTAACAATTAAATCACTTACATTCATTATTACAGATTTCCTACCGATCTGATAAGAACTCATTGAAGGTGGCACATCCGTCGTAGATACTAACATATCTGAATTAAGGATTATTTTACTAGCTGAATTCTTTTCTTTAAAATCAAAAAAAAATGAATCATCCCTGATAAGTTTTTTACCAGTCTTTTCTAAGATTAATTCTTCAATTAGGTTAATTAACCTAATTTCTCCTAAATCTCCAACACAAATATTTTTATTCATAAAATAAAATTTAAAATTTCTTTACGACTATGATTTTTGAATAAATTTGTATTTTTTAAATTTGTTTGCCTCTGTAGCTTAGCGGTTGAGCAACATTTTGTGTACTATTGTAATAAATGCTAAGGATTCGTAATCCGTAGGTCGGGGGTTCAAATCCCCCCAGAGGCTTTATTCATACTTCTTCTGTAAACATATAACGTTTAATCATTTGTAACGCAAGCATTTTAAAAGCATCATTTATATTTTCTCCCGTTTTGGCTGATGTTTCAATATACGAAAGGTTTAATTTTTTTGCCAGTTGTTCACCTTGTTCTGTAGAAACAATACGATTATTTTCAAGATCTATCTTATTTCCAACGAGAATCATTGATATTGTAGGTGAAACACTTTTGATCTCATTAAACCAATTTTCTAAACTCTCAAGTGTGTCTTTACGAGTAACATCATATACTAAAATACCTGCTTCAGCATTTGCAACATATGTTTGTCTTACACGTTTAAATTGTGCTTGACCGGCTAAATCCCAGATAACAAAACGAACTTTTGATTCTAATCCTTTAAATTCACATTCTTTTTTCATTATGGAAGTACCTATTGTTGATTTATAGTCTGTCTCAAACGAATCTTCAACAAAACGATGAACCATACTTGTTTTTCCTACTCCACCTTCGCCCCCTAGGATGAGTTTAAATGCATATTCTCCAGATTGAATCTTAATTTTTTGGAGAGTATCAACTTTTCGTTGGATATTTTGAGATTCTCTTTCAGTTATTAATTTAGGAATAACAGGGCTTACCGTTCTTCCATCAAATATTCTTGCTATTTTTTCAGCAGCTAAATAGGCATAAGGAAAAATAGGATCAACCAGAGCTACTGAACTTAATACAGTCACAAAAATTGCTTCAGAGCCAGCTTCACAGAAAATGATTCTTTGTTCCTCTGTATCAAAAGTTCCTGTTCCAAAAGATCCAGAACTAAATTCTTTTGTGATCCTAGTCAAAACGGGTTCTACTAATGCACTAACTCCTCCAATCACATCTTCCTCTACTTCTGCATCTTCAGATCCTTTCAATGCAGTCATTACCAAACCTTCTCTATTTACAATAAGAGTTGCAATGAGGTTTTCTCCAACTTCTTGCTTGTACCACTTAAGTAAGGCTTCAAGTTTTTTTCGATCGACTGACATCGACTCACAACCTATTTCTAAAGTTAGCACTTATTTTACAAAATAACTAAAATATATTATTGTATATAAGAGGTTTGTTATAAAAATTTATAGAAAACGATAATATACTATAGAATAATAATTTAAAGTTTGGATTTAATAAAATAATGGCAAAAAAATATTAAAAATTAAAATCATTATCATATTTTATCAATTCTAGAATAATAGAAAACAGATTCTTTCATAAAGCAGGAGTTGCCAAAATCCAACGTAATTTTACGTTTATGGCTAAGCTTGGTCTACGGCGCTAGGATAATACGTAATAATGCGTTTATGGCGTAACTGAGGCTCTAGTGACATAGGTCTTCGAAGGAAATACTTCCTCGGACTAAATTCGTGGGTTCGAATCCCACCTCCTGCACATTATGTTTTAAATCATTAATGATAGATTTAAATTCATAAAACAAACAAAAAAGTTAATATCTAACAAAAAATTTCGCTAAAGAGTTATGAATATACCACGTCTTTAATTTTATCTATTAGTACTACTAAACAAAATGTTTTGATATATTCGTTTTCTATAAAATGAGGATTTATATTTGTTAATAAATTAAATTAATAAATAACAAATTTTATGAGTGATTGCTATTTCGGATTTACAATTATATAATGACCCAAAAACTATGGAACATATTCATTCTTTGGCGTTTAATCGAACAGCTTCATCTACGGGGGAGACTGAAGCATTAAGTTATATAGAAAAAGAACTAATAGAAAGTAACATTAGTAGTGAAGTTGAACATTTTAATTGGACAGGTCCACTAAAGATACTTATGAGGACTAGTTATTTACTTATATTGATTATTTTAATAGCTTTCCGTTTGCTTTTAATCGTTGTAACCTACTTCATTATAAAAAATTCGTTTAGAAGATTACGGGAGATTAGTTTTATAAGGAATGACGAATCTAAAAACATCTTTACGTTAATTAAGGCTAAAGAAAGAACACCGAAAAGACCATTAGTAATTATAACTGCTCATTATGATAACATATCAGCAAATATTCCTTATAGAGTACAAGTTATTATCTTTTTTATATATCGATTAATAATATTTTTTTACGGAGCGGTTTTTCTGGTCTTTGTTTCAATATTTTTTCTGGATTTTCTCCGAATAATACTTTTTACTGACTTTCTGATAATTTTTATAGCTTTTTTGTCAGTTGGTGGAGTTTTCATTTCAATTCCCATCTTATATTTAGTATTTAGAGAACGCCCATCAACAGGATCAATAGATAATGCAAGTGGAGTTGCAATTTCAATTGAATTGGCAAAGCTTTTTAATAAACATCCGCTTGAAAATATGGATGTTTTAATTTTATGGTGTGGAGCTGAAGAATGGGGTATGAAGGGATCAAAAAAGTTTTGTGAAGCTCATTTTAGAAGTCTTAAAGAGAAATAT
This sequence comes from Candidatus Hermodarchaeota archaeon, assembly GCA_048885705.1. Lineage (GTDB taxonomy): Archaea > Asgardarchaeota > Lokiarchaeia > Sigyniarchaeales > SOKP01 > Loki-b32. The sequence goes on from JBHLLJ010000008.1 coordinate 21,818, forward strand.
GATTTGAAGAAGTCTTTTAATATTAATATCGACATGGTTGGTACTTACATAGGTCTTTTAAATAAATCTGGGCTTTTTAGAAAAAGAATGAATAGGGATTTAAATGAGATATTTGGGGCAACAGCAAATCAATTGAATATTCCAATAAGAATTTATAATAGACTTATTAAACCAAAAAGTGATTATAAGCCTTTTGTACAATACGGAAAAAAAATAAGTAGCAAATTTCCTGTAGTCTATTTTCATTCGAGTAAGGATTCAAAATATATTCATTCTATAAAAGATTCTCCGGATAAATGTTCTTTAGAAAACTTAAATGGATGCGTGAATATTTGTCATCAAGCTTTAAGAAGTATTGATATGAGGATAGAGGGAGTTAAAAAAAGTCAGATAACTTATGCTGTTTAATTTTTGGATTATTTGTCAGACTCTCTACATATTCTTCAATTAACTCCATTCTTTGTTTTGTGTAGTTATCTAAATTAAAGTCTGTACATAATTTTAAAGCACGAGGAATATATTTTATAATACCCCCTCGATTTACTGTTAGAATAATTTTATTTCCACATTTAGGACATTTTCCACTATTTACTAAAGGTGGACGTCGAAATTTTTCATTACACTTGACACATCGAAAACCTTGTATTGCAAATTTTCTTAAATTTCCTAAAATATCTGGGTTGAAATGTGTCGTTAAAATCTTTTCCGCTACCTTTTTCGCTTCTACTGATTTAATAAGTTTTGCTAAATGAAGTTGAGCATCAATTTTCTCATCCATTGCCTCATACAATTTATAAGCCGTTATTGTTGGGCCTTCATTAATATTATTTGTTGGAATATTAAAACCTATATTTTCATACTGTTCAGATGTTCCTAAACGACTTTTAACGAGCTTCATTAATGGTTCTATCTCTGATGGCGCACAATATCGTTCTGTTGCTTCATAAAACTCTAAGGGATATCGATTTAAAGTGTCTAAATTGTGAGATTCAACATCAATTTCATTAGGATCTATTTTTGTGCCTATTACTAAAGTAGCATCCATTCTTCCCCCAATTTTACTTGGAAGATAATGTCTTGAAAAATTTAATAATGGATCTAAGAGTAACATGACTCCATCTTCGTCCCCATCACAATTTCGCCTTTTTGCTGCATGCCAATAAGGATGTGCATAAATAGCCCTCGCAGATGTAAATCCAATTATTCTGCCTATTATTCCAGCACTAGTGTGAGGGGCTAATCCTACAACTAGATGTCCTATTAGATCTTCTATTTTTGATACATTATAGAAGCGATCTTCCTTATAAAATAACTCCAATTCATCATCTAAGAAATTAGCAACTTTAATAAAGTATTCACCACAATCATCAGAAAGGATAACATCTTGAACTTTCAATTCTAGAATTTGATTATCATTATTCAGAAGTTCTCCACGGATGTCACTTTTATATCCCATTGCTCTTAATCTTTCTATAGGGATGTTAATTTCTATTGGTTTAAAATGAGTTAAAGGTATATCTGTAGCATCATATCTTATCTCTGCAGTTTTGTAAACTAAAACATCATTCTTTGCTCTAAGAATTCCTTTCTCTATAGGTTCTGGAACTTTGTATTCATTAGTTAAACCAATTATCCCTTTAAATTTTGAAGGGAATGGCATATTAAGTGATTTCAAAACAGAGTTGACATACTTTTTAATATTAAACTTTGCTTCATATGAAGTTCTCAAGGTTTCATTGCATCTTGAACATTTTTCTTCGAAAGTGGGATAGAGGATCTTACATCTTGGGCATATTTTCTGTAATTCAGTGTGAGCTCCACAGCTTTGACAAATATTAAAAATGCTTGATTTGCCACAATTTGTACATTTTTTCCGACATACTTCAATTTTAACCTTACCTATTTCTACAGTATTATTTTTATCACTAAAATCGAAAGATCTCTTTTTTCTAGGGTTTACATCAAGTTCATTACTCTTTCGAGTACTAAATCCAATAGCTTTTTCAAATAATCTTGAACTCCCAACAACATCACTCAAAGGAAACAATGCATGAATACCTTTCATACTTTTCCTTTCTGATTTTTCTGGTCTTCCCATTCGGGATCCCATATAGTAAGGAGCTTTGTTTTTAATCTTTAGTGAAGAGATTTTATAAAAATAGGTAAAAACATCATCTTCTTTTTCAATTTCTATATTTTTTTTATCTTTCAGGTTAAATATTTCTTTATATATGAAACTCTTTTTTAAACTAAGTAAAATCTTATTATCTTTTATTTTATGAGGTATAAATGCTTTTTCTAGAATGTTCTTAATTGATTCTTCGTAATCTAAAGTAATTCTCAGTTCAGATTGAGAGTAATTATTAATAAGCGCGTTTCTTAATATTACCAATTCCTGTAATGTAACATTGCCCCAAAAATCTAAATAAAAAGGATGTAATGGAATATCAAAGTCTCTTGAAATATTAATAGCCTCTTTTTCGGTAGGGATATTTTCAAATGGTTTGTCAATAAAATTTTTTAATTTTTCATTCGGTTTTTCTACATCTCTAATAGATTTTTCTAATTCTAATGCCCACCATTCTTCTACATACCCAGATGGTATTAATATATGGTTATTTTCAGTAAATTCACCAAAACCAAAGAGTAGATCTCCTAAGAATAATATTTTTTCAATCTCTGGAAATATTTGTTTGGCTTTTTTAACAGTTGAGACTTTTATCAAATCACCATTCTTCAATTTTACAATGGGAGGCTCAATACTATCAACAGGACATACGCTTGTGCTTTTTCCAGGGCGTTCAATTCTTAATTGTGTTCCAATTGCTACAAATTCATCCAGAAGTGCCATTGTTGCAGGATGAATTCCTCCTGCAGCTAAACCTGTATTTCTGGATCTTCCATATCTTATCCTATGGCCTCCTATTTTTGAAGGATGGCTAAATACTGGTCGTCCAGCAATAATATCAGCAACATACTTAGAATTTGGTGTGATTTTAATTTCTTGTTTTAATTCTAGGTTTTTTTCTTTTTTCTTCTTTTCTTGGTTTTGAGCAATTTTTTTTAATTCGGCAAGCCAATTCCAACCTTCTAAACTCATAGCATTAGCAATTTTGAGCAATTTAGGCGCTTTAAGAAGTATGCCATCATTTAACACTAGGCATGCACCACCCCTTATGTGATTGGTATCAATCCGAGGTAAGTCTCTAAAAGCAGAGACTTCTTCATCTTCAGTTGCGTCTCCATTTATTTCTATTGGCAAGTGACTCACAGCGTACCTTATTTCTTTGTTTGATGAAGGATATTGCAAATGAACGTTCCTATCATACAGTTTTACTTCTTCCACATATCTCCCAATTTCAGCTTCAGTGGCTTCATATTTAGGTAGTTTTGATTTTCTTCTAACATAATCTGCAATTAATACACACAAAGCTGCGGTTGTTCCTCCAGCTGCTCTAATTGGGCCAGCAAAATATAAAGATAAATATTTTCTGCCAAAACTGTCATTTCGAATTAAAATTTTAGAGATACCTTCAAGTGGTGCACTCACAACTCCCATAGTTTTTATAGCTAATCCAACTCTTATTGCTCTGTCTACTCGTGACTCTAAAGATTGAAAATTTCCAATTTTATTATCTAAAATATCACCAACTACTTTGAAGACAAGTTCATCTTCAGTTAAACCTTTCATTTTTAATGTTCTTATTACTTCTGCTACTCCTTTTGGGCCTACCAACTTTTCAACTCTCCCAGCTAAATCTTTTGCTTGAGGAGACTCTACTTCTAATTCAGGATCAAACCCTTTTTGACGTGCACGTACTGCAATTGTATAACATTCATTAACTTGTTTTTGAATTGCTTTAAAGTATAATTCCATTGCTTTACTAATACCGATCATAAAAATCCATAATTTAAAGTAGAGAAAAATTAATATATAAAACTAAGAGTTAATATACTTATTTTTCTGATTTAATTAAATTCATTTATTAATCAGCTATTTCTTTTATAAATTTAGAGAGAATGCTAATTTTCTACACTCTCCACTTATAAAAGGAAATTTGTTTTTCCTTTAATAAAAAATGATTTAATTTGGTACTCCAATTAATATAATAATTCCACTTTATTCCATACAAAATTGAAAGACGATAATTTAAACGAAAAAGAAGATATTATCAAAGAATTTACTAATTCTGGGATCAATATAACACCGTTAACTTTAGAAATTCTTCTAAAATTAGAAAATCCTTTAACAAAGGTTAAATCAATTATTAAAAAAGTTAGTTTTCTTCCGAATTTTAATAGTCATCTAACAGAAGAAATTTTACAGACCCTTTTAAAAGAAAAATCACAGACATCTCTAAAAAATGTGCTAATCAAAAGGTTTGATCCAGATGTTACTCAAGAGAAAGATTTAAAGCAAAATAATAAAGATTCTTCATCTAATTCATTAAATATAGAATTCTCTCAAAAGATAAAACCAAAAAACCATGAACCTTATGAAAATACTATTCAAATAGAGAATGAATTAGTTGCAAATCAAGCTGAAGCAATTTTAAATAACTCATATAAAGATTCAATTAAAGAATTAATCAAAAATAAACTTCAGAAAACAAATTTTGAACAATCCAAATCATCCCTAGCATATAAACCTATTGCTAAAGAATTTGCATTTTCTTATGACATTATAACAGATCCTACGGGAAAACTTTATACAAACGGAGATTATGAAGATTTCTATAATCTTACTGTTGATAAATTCAATAAACTTCGAACATTAATGAGAAAAAGACCTGAGGTTCTTTCTGCAAATAATATTAATAATATATTAAGACTAACCAATAGTGTAGAAGTTTCAGTAATTGGATTGGTTAATAAGATTCGAAAAACTAAAAATGGTAACTTTTTCTTAACATTGGAAGATCTTACTAATACAATCAATGTTATTATCCGTAAAGATTCTGAAAATCAAGAAAATGTAAAACTGGCGGAAAGAACTATTAATGATCAAATGATTTATATTGAAGGAACATACAAACCAGGAGAAAAAGGTAAAAACGGAATTATTTATTGTAATTATTTATCTAAAATTGATATTCCAAGGGATTACGAACCTAATTTATCACCAGATCCAATATCTCTTGTTTTAATTTCTGATACCCACATCGGGAGTAAAGAATTTGAAGAAAAGTTATGGAACAGATTTATAAAATTCTTAAATGGAAAAATAGGAAATAAAAATCAACGAGAACAAGCTGGGAAAATTAAATATATTATAATAAACGGTGATTTAGTTGATGGTGTTGGGGTCTATCCAACACAAAAAAGTGACCTTCTAATAACAAATATATATGATCAATTTAAAAAAGCAACAGAAATGCTTTCTGGAGTTTCTGATTATATTAAAATCTTTTACAGCTCTGGAAATCACGAACCAGTGAGAAATGCACTTCCTAGACCTGCTGTACCAAAGAAATATTCAGCAGAACTTATAGATAATGGAATAATATGCATTGGAAATCCCTCACTTATTCAAACACATAATGTAAATACGTTAGTTTTTCATGGTGATAGCATCCTTGATTTAAATATGTTAATACCAGGTTTAGACAATAATAAGCCTGTAGATACAATGATTGAATTATTAAAATGCAGACATTTGGTTCCGATCTATGGGAAAAAAACCCAGATAGCACCAACTAATAAGGATTGGCTTGTAATAGATAAGATTCCCGATATATTTCATACAGGACACATTCACATTAATGGAATGGATTATTACAACAATATTGCTTTGGTCAATTCGGGATGTTTTCAATCTCAAACAGATTTTATGAATTCGTTAGGTATACATCCGACTCCAGGCATTCTTTCGATTATTGAATTAAATAACTTAAAAGGTTTACAATTAGATTTAAAAAATAATGTTTGATTATTCTACTTAAACTATAAAAACATTACTTAATTAATATGAATTTAGCAATTCCTCGTAATAATCCTTCAGAGATGTTATTATATATTTGGAAAATAATCGACCTTCCTTTTATTTTACGTAAAGATTTGTTATATAGAATATCCTTTGATTTATTTCTTGATCCCCCGGAAAAGGTGGAAAAATTCATTGATAAGTGCATTGATGATAAATTGTTGATTAAAGATTATAACCAAAATTTTAGACTCTCAGAGGATTTGAATAATCAATTACTAAATTGGCAAGAAAAAAGAAAGATTGAAGTTTTACAAAAAATTAAAACTGCGAGTAAGATTGAACGCCTAAAGAATGATATCTCAAAAGATTCTACCAATTTTAGTGTTTTGATTAATGCTTTCGTTGATAAAGGAACATTGAATCGATCTGTATCGATTTCTGATGCAGCCTTTGAGATGTTGAGATATGATCGTTCTAAGGGATATATAAAATCAAAAGTCAAAGGTTCCAAAGAAGAATCATATCAAATAGAAATCGACATCAATAACAAAATTATTCGTCATAACTGTCATGATTTTGAAACAAGAAGAGCAGAAAATAAAAAATTTTGTAAACACTTAATAAAACTATTTTTATTATTGAAAGATAAAAATGAAAGCCTTGGTGAATTCTTTCTAAGTAAAATTGCTGAAGATATTGATTTGTGGGATTTTACTGCTTAAATTAACTTTTTAAATATATTATTTTTCAACTTTACTTTATCTGTTTGTAAAAAAATTGGTTTATGATTCAAAATACCTTTTAATTTATCAGTCTCTAATAAAACATTCTCTATTAGTTCCAAATCAATATCAAGCTTAATTATTTTAGTTCTTCCATAATGTCCCATAGATTTAATTTCAGCAGAGATTATCCCGGCTAATGATAATTCATTAATATAGTCACTAATTCTTCTTTTTGTTAATTGTCTTACTCCGGGTATCAATCCTCTGATCTCTGAATGAACATCATAGACATCTCCAGAAATAATTACATGTTCGGGGCTATACCTTGAAATTAAATAAATAGAAGTTAAAACCAATTGTTCTTGAAGTGGCATTCCTTTAATATATTCCATAATGTGGTCATTTTCTAAATCCTCTTGAGCTTTCTTTACATGTTTAGCAGATACAATTTTATTCTGGTCTCTCTCGGCTAGTTCTCCCGCCTTCCTTAATAATTGTAATGCTTTTCGAGCATCACCATGTTCTTTTGCTGCAAGAGCTGCACACAAAGGAATAACGTCTTCTTTCAAAATATTCTCTTGAAATGCTATTTTTGCCCTTTCAATCAAAATGTCTCTTAACTCATTTGCATCATATGAAGGAAAGACAATATGTTCCTCACCTAAACTAGATATTATTCGAGGATCTAGATTCTCTCGAAATTTCAATTTATTTGAAATCCCGATCATGCTTGTTTTACAGTTATCCAAATTCTCATTTAGTCTTGTTAAATCATACAAGATTTCATTGCCGCCTTTCTTATCAACCAGAATATCTATTTCATCTAATACTAAGAAACATATTGAATGTCCCACCTTTAAATCTAATAGTCCTAAAAGTTTTTTGAAAATAATATCTTTTGGTAAACCAGTTGGAGGGATTTTCTCCCGCCTTGAAATCGTGTTATAAATATGGGCTAAAATACGATAGGGTGTTGAGATAATATTACAGTTAATATAAATCCACCATGGCTTAATTTCTGAGTTCTGTTGTGCTAACTTTTGGCTAACATATCTTATAGTCGCCGTTTTTCCTGTACCTGTCATTCCATAACATAGAAAATTTGGGGGAGTATCACCAAGTAATGCACACGCAGTTTTTTCGGCAATTTTTCTTATTTGAGAATCGCGATGGGGTAATTCATCAGGAATATAAGATGAATCTAAAGCATCTCTATTATTAAAGATTTTAGACCCTTTAAGATAATTCTTATAAAACTTTTCGATATTAAACTGATGATTAATCTTATTATTTTTCAACAACTATAACTCCGCTACTCCATCATTTTTAATAGAAATTTTTACACTCGAAATTTACCATATTTCAATTGCATATTGAAGATTTCAATTTTATATTTAAAATTAATTATTAATCTTTAATTTAATAGAAAAATGTTAAAGCTTTAATAGCTAATTTTGATAAATCTTTTCAATAAATTATAATATTATTGTCGGGATTTTAAAAGAATATTATTTATGAAGCAATATTTATTAAGTTCCTATTAATTGCTTTTTCTATTAAAAAAAGTTTAATTTAATTAACTATTTATTTTAATAATTCAAAAACACTCATATTATGGGAATTAAAGACTTTTGCCAGCTGAATCCCAACCGACTGATACTGAAAAAAACCATAAAAGGATTGCAGTAATTTTAGCAATAAGCTTTGCCATATTGATTTTGAGTAGTTTCCTAATAATATCATTTTTATTCAATTGGGCTGATTGGGTTGCATTATTAATATTTAGTCTTCTTATCATTGTTCCTGCTTACATTTCAAATGCTTCGATGGTAATAACAGGGGGAGGTAAACCAATCGATGGCGGAAAATATTTCCGAGATGGTAGGAGAATATTGGGTGACCACAAAACATGGAATGGATTAAAAGGGCCATTATATATTGGAATTCCCATATCATTTTGCATCTTTCTCCTATTTAATATATTATGGATACCTATAAATCAAGTGATCGTTGACGCAAATACTCAAGGACTATATCTTCTCTATGATAGTATTGAAATCTTTAAATACTATTTTATAGGCGGAGATTTTCCAATTAACTTCCTTGTTTTAATCATTCGAATTGTATTGGCTTCATATGGGGCAGTATTAGGTGATTTATTTGGGTCTTTCCTAAAAAGAAGACTTGATATTAAAAGTGGAGCACCATTTTGGGTGGTAGATCAATTAGATTTTGCATTAGTAGCATTGTTATTTATTTCTATACCAAGTTTTATAGCTCCTAATACTTTCTTATTACCCGATGCATTTATTATAGTGTTTTTAATAATTTTGACTCCTGCGGTAAGTATTATAGCGAATACAGTAGCTTATGCCCTTGGTTTAAAGGACGTACCTTGGTAAGGTGTAATAAATTTAAAATATTAATTCTTGAATTTGCATTTAACTATTAATGGAGTATTTTGATTTTCAAAAATAACATACTTTTCAAATATTTCATTTACTGCCTTTATATAATCTCCATTACGCCCTATAGCAATCCCTCTTTCTTCAAAAAAGAGAAAGTATATTGAAATTTGTCTCTTACTCGATTTATTGTCAAACTCTATTTTAATATTTTCAATATTTAAATCGGGAAAAAAACTAAATAATAAATTGATTAGTGTTTTTTCAATTCTTACAATTATAATCTTTTTCTTTCCTATTTCTCTTCTCATAGAGTCTAAATACACTTTAGAGCTAAAATAATGTTGTTTCCTAACAAAAAAAAAAATGAATTGCCCTACAATAACTACAAATTCTGGATAAATTCCTTCTGTTTTTTCAAAAAAATATTCACGGAGTTTGAGCTCATAATTAGAGTACTTTTTTCTAAAAGATATCAATTGATAAAAAATTAAGTTATCCGAAATTGTATAAAACATACTATATTATTCTGCATTTTCAATTTAAACTACTCAGAAACTTATATAATTTTATAAAACATATATATATCAAAGAGATATAGATCACACTATTTTTATTGTTTAATTAAATTAAAATGAGGAAAGCTAGCTATAAATTTTTGGATCATACTGCCGATGTTTCAGTCGAAGCTGAAGGTAGCACTCTCGAAGAAGCATTTGAACAAACTGTTTATAGCTTAATGGAAACGATTACTCCTAGTATAAAATCAATAACACCAAATTTTGAAAGAATCATCACAATTGAAGCTGAAGATAAAGAAGCTTTACTTTTTGATTTTCTAACAGAATTCCTTTACATTTTTGATGTCGATGGATTAATATTCAATCAAGTTCAAATTCAACCAATAAGAAAAAATGAAAATAAATATTACTTAAAAGCTGTTTGTAAAGGAGAAAAATTTGATAAACTCAAACATGAACCTGGTACTGAGGTTAAAGCCATAACTTATTCTTTTATAAATATCGAAGAAAAAAAAGATAGGGCTAAAATTAATATTGTATTTGATATTTAATCAAAATTTCTAAATTGGTAAATTAACCTTTTACCACTCCTATAGGGACTAATCTTACAACTTTTTCGATGATTCCAAGATCATGACTTACTTGTACAACTTGATCTATATCTTTATAAGCACCAGGTGCCTCTTCAGCAATGACCTTCATCGAAGCCGCTCTAACTATGATCCCTTGTTTATTTAAATTGTCTCTAATCTGTTCTCCCCAATATTTCTTAGTGGCTTTTGATCTTGACATAACTCTTCCAGAACCATGTGCAGTAGATCCAAATGATAAATCCATCGCATTTTGTTTACCAACACAAAGATAAGAGGCTGAACCCATCGTTCCTGGTATAAAAGCAGGTTGACCTATACTTTTATATTCTAAGGGTAGAGCAGGATGATTCGGTGGAAAAGCTCTTGTAGCACCTTTTCTATGAACATTTAATTTCATTTTCTTACCATTAACTTCATGTTCTTCTATTTTTAAAATATTATGGCATACTCCATAGATTAAATGTAAATCTAGAGCGTCTACATCTTGTTTAAAAGTTTTTTGAAAAGATTCTCTTACCCAATGTGTTATTAATTGACGATTTGTAAATCCAAAATTAGCTGCACAAGCCATTTGTTTTAAATAATTTTGTGCTTCAGGTGTATCTGCTGGAACACTTGCTAATTCTCTATCAGGAACTTTTATATTGTATTTTTTCATAGCCTGTTCTATATTTCTTAATGAATCTGAACATACTTGATGTCCAAGAGCTCTACTCCCAGTGTGAATCATAACAGTTATTTGATCCTTATTGTGTATTCCTAAAGTCCTAGCAACACTTTCATTATAAATCTCGTCAACCTTTTGTATTTCTAGGAAATGATTTCCACTACCCAAAGAACCAAGTTGTTTTATTGCACGTTGTTTTGCTTTTTGTGAAACGAAGCTCGCATCCGCATCCTTTAAACATCCATTTTCTTCTAAATGTTTGAGGTCCTCTTCAAATCCATAATCATGATCTACTGCCCATTTTACACCATTATTTAAAACATTATCTAATTCTGAATAGTTTATGTTTAATTTACCTTTGGAGCCCAAACCGGAAGGTATATTATCGAATATTGAATTCAACAGATTGGGAAGCACAGACTCAATATCTTTAAGAAACAAATTTGTTCTTAGTAATCTTACCCCACAGTTGATGTCATAACCAACACCGCCCGGAGAAATCATTCCATTCTCTGCATCTGTCCCTGCAACACCCCCGATACAAAACCCATACCCTTGATGAGCATCCGAGAGAGCAATCGCATGCTTTTGTATTCCTGGCAAGCACGCAACGTTACATATCTGATCTAATGTACGATCTAAGCGAATTTTTTCCAAAATGTATTCATTAGCATAAATTTTTACAGGAACCCTCATCTGAAATTTCTCGATATTTCCTTTAATCCGTGTCATTAATGTTGTTGGAGGAATCTCATATATATTGTCATCAATTTTATTGACATTCATACTAACTTTATAAGTTTAACAATTTTCAAAAATATTTCCCTTTATACTTATAATATGTCAGAACCAAAAAAATCGATAAGTAATAAAATTTATGGAACCAATTTAAATGTTAAATCATCGTCAATTAAAAAAGAGTGGTAAAAAAATCTAAAAGAATATTATTTTATATCAATAAATGATAGCAATCCTAAATCATCTAAACTTTTAATTATTCGTTGAATCTCAGCCTCAGGACGACCAGATTCTTCAGCAATCTCGGGAATTGTGTGAAATCCGTCTGCTAAATGGGCAATCTTATACTGCTTCTTATCCAAAAAACCTTGAGTAATCACCTGCTTAGGAAGTCTTTTTGATGTCCACTCTGGCTTCTGGTCCCGAACCTCACGCAAATCCTCCTCTGATAAAACTAATCCCTTCTTCGCAATTTGTTTCTGGGATTTCTGAAAATCCTTCTTGAATATCTTTAAAATCGGTAGTTTTAATTGGATCTCAGCTATCCTGCCATTCTGTAAGACTTCATCTATAATTTGGTCGAAATCGCGGAATATGCGGACATCTCCGGACCAACTCTCGAGTTTATCACCAAACTCGGCTACAAACTTGTCAATTATGTCGGTTAGAGCTTTATGCGTAATTTTCGCATCGTCATTCTTGTCAGCAGCCGCCGTAATCAACACTCCCTCCTTAAAGACCAAAAGCAAATAAAACACTTGCATGTCAATTACTTTTAGCTCTCCAGATCCCTTCGAAAATTCGACACTAAAATCCTTTAACGCCGTTAAAAAACCGCTGACTAAATCTTGATTAAACTCAATACTCCCATACTTACGATGGATTAAACAAATTCCCGTATATTGATGGATCAAGTAAACATTATGTAAAATGGGGCTTTAGCACCTCTTTCCTCTATTTTACAAAATAAATTCTTTTTAAAAAGTTTATATTAACTTATTTTTATTGATAATAAGAATTTTACTATTTATAATTTCTGTTATAAAGGGATTAATTTGGTATCAAAAAAGAAAATTGAGAATAACTGAATTTTATTATTTTTTTCATATATCCTGTGTTATATTCTTTTTAAATTCTTGAGTTGAATCGTCTGGATGATTTTTAATTACATTAAATATTTGATAATTTTTACTCTCCTTGTCAGTAGAGTGTAGGAATACTATCATCAAATTTTTATATTAAAAAATATACTACGAGAAGAAATTATTGTTATTTCTTTTCCTTTATCCTCATTTTTAATATTATTTCAATTATTTTCCTTTCAAATAGCAGACTTTGAAATTTAAAATAAATTTATATAACTGTTTTCGCTTTATTTTTAAAGATAGGAATATATTATACTGGTTTGTAAAAGATTAATAATTTCATTTTTCTCAATTATAATCAAATGGGTTGATAGAATAACGTTAGCAAAAAGCTTTATTAAGAGAAGAAAATATAGTTATATTCTTTTATATTTTTTTATCTTTAATGTAATATCAATTATTCTCCTTCCAAGCATCACTCTCGATGTAAGAAATGATGAAAAATTAATGGAGGATCCAAAATCATTAATTTTTACTTCCTCCATTGGTCCACCTAATAGACACTTTTTTAAATATTATAAAACAATAACAATTAACCATAACCAGGTTAATGGAACGGGGGATCATAAGAATTTTCCCGTTTTAATTTCTCTTTTGGATTCTGATTTAAAAGATCACGTCAATCAATCAAATGGTAACGATATTGCTTTTGGTAATGATACTGCCTGGTTAGATCACGAAATTGAAATCTTTAATCAGACTTATAACAGCACTCATGCAAAGTTAATTGCTTGGGTTCGGATTCCGAATCTTCACTCAACAAAATTTACAGAAATTGATATGTATTACGGAAATTCAACCATAGGATCTCAGGAAAATCCAGAAAATGTTTGGGATTCCAATTTTAAAGGTGTTTGGCATTTGAGTGAAGATCCTTCAGGCCCATCCCCTCAGATGAGAGATAGTACATCAAATAATAATCATGGAACAGTTAATAGGGTGGATACTGATGATCAAGTAGATGGGCAGATCGATGGAAGTATTGATTTTGATAATGACCAAGATTATATTAATTGCACTGATGATTCTTCATTAAATGTAGGTTCAGGTGAGTTTTCATTATCTTTATGGTTTAATTATGACGGTGGTGATGATGGATTTCTTGCTGGAAAGGGAGCCTATTTTGGTGGAATAAGGTATGAAATTGAGATAACTGAATTAGATAAGTTAAATGGAGAAATTGATGACAATACAGAAAAAAAGAATATTCAAACTAGCTATTCTGTTGATGATAACACATGGCATCATGTAGTGCTAGTACGAGATGAGAATTATCTGCGATTATACATTGATGGAGATGAACTCGCACTATACCCGATCCCTGGTTATGGATCTCTTGATAATCAACTGCCATTCTATATGAATACATTATCAGGAGATAATAGTGGACAAATTAGTGATTACACTACTGCTAAACTCGATGAGGTTCGTATTTCTAACTCTGCTCGTTCAGCAGATTGGATTGCCACTGAATATAACAATCAATATGACCCAAATTCTTTTTACTCAATTAGCAAACAATATAAGGCAATAAACCATCCGGATAAAGCTCATTACTTTAGGTATTATAAAGAAATAACAATAGATTATACGATGGTGAATAGTTCAACTGACCTTCTTAATTTTTCTATTTTTATATCTATTTTTGATTCAGATTTAAGAGATCATGTTTATTCATCGATTGGGAATGATATTGCATTCGCTTTTAATGCAATGTGGTTAGACCATGAAATAGAACTTTTTAATCAGACTTATAACAACACTCATGCTCAATTGATAAGTTGGGTGCGTATCCCGATCCTCTCAACATCATTAGATACAATTATTTATATGTATTATGGGAATTCAACCATGGGATCACGTGAGAATCCTGAAGGTGTTTGGGATAGTAATTATAAAGGAGTGTGGCATTTGAGCGAATTGAGTGGCGGAACTGATTCAATAATGGATTCAACTCTTAATGGAAATAATGGAACTGATTATGGAACCCCCTCTTTTGGGGCCACAGGAAAGATGGACGGAGCTATCGATTTAAAGGGCGACATCGAAGATGAATATATCGAAATACCAAATTCTCCATCGCTTACCAACATTACCAATGGTAACTACTATACCTATGAAGCATGGTTTTACCCAGATCAGGTACCTCCAGGAATTCCCAACGATCATAACAATCGCAGATATGGGATCATGATCAAAAAGGATCCACACCAAGGACTTTACTACGATCACGACCAATATTTTGCTATGGAACATTGGCTAGATGTTGGGGGAACCCCGACGGCAAAGAAGGTTTTAAGTGGAACATATACTCCTGGAGAATTTTATCATCTAGTTGTGGTTGTGAGTAATATTGATGGTTATATGAAGTTATATGTTAATGGAAACTTAGAAAATGAAACCACATGGGCTAGTGGTACTGATGCATGGGATTATGGAACCGAATTTTTAAGATTCGGGATTGCAAATCCTGGTGCAATCATCTATCGGTGGCCTGCAGATGGAAAAATAGATGAAATACGTGTTTCTAATACATTTCGATCTGGAGGTTGGATTAAAACAGAATACAATAACCAATACAATCCTCAATCTTTCATGACCTTCGGACTTGAGGAAGAACTCAAAATTGTTGATGATACTCCGCCGACTTATTCAGATCTGGTTGAAAGTTCGGATCCTTTACGAGTAGGACAAAATGTAACCATTTCTATTAAAGTTTATGACTTTCCAGGTTCAGGAGTGAATCAAGTTCTATTGGAATACGATTCTTCGAATCATACAATGGTTTTTATAGGTGAAAACACATGGAGCTGGAATAAATGGAAGCCATCTATAGGAATTCATTTCTATAAAATTTTTATGGAAGATATGGCAAACAATTGGAATATGACTAGTGGAACAATAACAGTTGTAGATGCAACTGCTCCTATTATTGAAAATATTACCAAAAGTGAAGACCCTATAGAATTGGGAAATAATGTCACTATATCTGTCGATGTGTTTGATAATGAAACTAGTGTCTCAACAGTTTTTATTGAATTAGAGGCCAAGAACTATACTATGGTTAATGTTAATGAGGATACTTATGAATATAATTGGACTAGCTCCCATGCTGGTATTGCTTATTATACTATTTATGCATTTGATAGCGTTAATAACTGGGGCTTTATTAATGATTCGATTTTAGTTCAAGATACAACTCTACCCTTCTATTCTAATTTGTTTGAAAGTGCTGATCCTTTAGAATTAGGGGATAGTCTGATAATCCGTGTGGATATATACGACTTTGCAGGTATTAACCAAACGTTTATAGAAATCGAAGGAGTAAACTATTCTATGACAAACGATGGTAATACTTGGGAATATAATTCATGGACCCCGAATAACTGGATTGTCTATCAATATAAAATCCATACCGAAGATAATAACGGTAATTGGAATTCTTTAATAACAAACATTACTGTTGAAGATACAACTCCTCCTTCACAGCCCTTACTTGCAAGCAATCCAAGTGGAGATGTTAGTGGTATCTTAGTTTTTGATTGGTTAGATGGTTTTGATCATTCAGGTATTGCTTATTATATCTTAATAATTGATAATGAGACTAATCCATTAATAACTCCGGGATACGTGTACATCTTTAATATTACAAACACTGGAGCAGAAAGTAGTTATTGTGAATTACCTGAAATTCTCTCCCCTGGAAAATATTATTTTTTCTTGGCTCAAGTTGATGGGGTAGGACAGCAAAGTGATTATACTATGGGAACATTTACGGTTATTTCAACTTCTGGGAATAACATTTTTCTAATAATCGTGATAGGACTCGTAAGTATAATTGGTTCTATAACAGCAATAGTCTTAATAAGGAAAAAGTTGAAAAAAGACATTACCCCAATACGTTATAAGATACCCTTTAAAATTATTTCTTCACATATTAATAAACTTGTAAGCCCACAATTTGCAGTACAGGCAAAAAAAGATCAAAGTATAACTGACGAGACAGAAATTAAAAATCGTATCAACGAAATTAAATCTTTGGCTGAAGAACTCTTTGCTGAAGGGGCATATTTAGAAGCTCAAAAGCAATTTAAGCTTGGAAGAGATTTGCTTATAAGCTTAGGAAAAAAGGAGGAGGCAAAACTTCTTTCAGAATTGATCTCTGGAATTGCGGGATTAATAGAAGAACGTGAGAAAAGAATAGAAATTTTGGAACAAATAAAATTAGAAGGGAATTCTACACAAGTTTTTGAATTGTATCATGAGATAATTGTTATATCAAAAAAATTAAGAGATTCAGATAGCGCTAGTTTTTATCAGTCAGACTTAATTCAATTCTTTCGAATTAATGATTTCAAATTAATTGATTTAACTGAGTATAGAAGTGTTTTGGAGCAAGAGGCAGATTCTTTAATGAATAATAATCAGTTTGAAATGGCAGCTCAAATTTATAGTAAGTGCCAAATTATTTCTCAAATTTTCATCCAATTAGATAGAGACGACGAGATTCCGAATTTTGAAAAATTTGGAAACAAAAAAACTAAATGTTTAAAAAGAATTAAAGAGAAAAAAATTTAGGTTTTATTACGACAATATTATACCTCATTGCCTTTTATAAAAAAAATAAAAAAATTCTGCTCCAGAATATAATCCATCAACTTTTCCTATTTTCTCAAATCTCTCCAAAAACTCAACTTACCCTCATGTTTTAAACCTTAACCTTGGAGTTTTTAAATAAAAAATTCAGAACAACAGAATTTAAAATTTCACCTTATAAAAAATATTAAAAATGAATTCATTAACATTTGATCATATCAGTGCTCTCGAGATTCTCAAGAATATTGTGAATCATCAAATTAATAAGACATGTCTCGGATTTATTTGAATATTATGAAATAAACAGTTAAAGAGACAAAATTTGAAATATTTCTAAAGGTTTAAATAAAGTTCTTGAGTTTTTTTATACACCTCAAAAATTATTGATTTCTATTATGAATGCAAGTAAAAATATTGAATTTAAACATTATATACTATTGAAAACTGTCGTTCCTATCATTCAAATGGGAGAATTTATACCTATCGAGATGACCATATTGAGTTCGAGGAAATCAAGAATATATTTATAGAACAATTAAAGACGTTTTTATCCAATATCAGACGTCCTTAGAAATATCGAAATTATGAGAAATAAATTAGCTATACCAGCCATATGTATCAGATGTAAATGGTACAATTTCTTAGGGTGTATGTACGAGGGGGAGTTAAGAGAAGATTTTAAACCAGGAATTAAATGTTTTAAGCCTTTGGATGATCCATCTTATCCAAACCCTCGAAAAATAGTTAAACAATTTTTTGAAATTTTTTACAAATCATTTTCTAAGTTAGAATATGAATTTGTAACAGAAAACGGTGAATACAAAGATGGTTCTAAATTCCTATCTGTTCTCTTAGATAATATTCGACTTCTTGAACAATTTAAAAATAAATTTTTAACATTGCAGAAGGAATTCCGCAAATACTCTAAAATATGTGATAATGAAATAAGATATTTAAATTAATATTTAAGGGGAACTCTATATAATAGAGCTTTATTTACCGTTAAAGCCATAATTTCTTGAGGTAATTCCATTATTATTTATCTCATATCCTCTTAATATTCAACTTTTTTTCCCACTTGACAGGGTTAATCAACAAATCTTAAAAAACTTGATAATAAGTATTAAATTAATCAGAATTATAAATATTAAAAAAAGAACTAGTATGAATCATTACATTTTCATTGTAACAGTACCCAATATAGAAGAAGGTAAGAAAATCGCAAATATTTTAGTCGAAAGTAAACTTGTTGCATGTGTAAACATTATAAATAATATTTTATCAATTTATAGATGGAAAGGTAAAATTGAGGAAAGCAATGAATATTTATTACTTATTAAAACAATCGAAGAGAATAATGAAAAGATAATACAAAAAATAAATGAAATTCATAGTTATGAAACGCCTGAATGTATTGGATTTAAAATTGAAAAAGGATCTGAAAAATATTTAAATTGGATTACTGAAGTAGTAGAATAATACCAAATATGATTTCTTAATATAATGACAAGCATTTTCCAAATAGATTGGATTACTGTTGATATCATCATTATTATCTTACTAATTCTATTACTTTTTGGTGTAAAAGTGTTTAAAAGTACTCATCGATGGCGTTATTCTTTTTCAAATCAAGCGCTAGAACATATTTGTTTCACCAAAAAGGTCAAAAATCAAAAAAAAAATAAAATTTTAACAAAGAAATGGTGTTTGACAACAAATTTATCTTACAAAAACAATTATAGTAATCTTCCTCTGATTCTGATACTAAAAACGACTGATAAAAGAAAATTAACAAGAACTTTTACCGAAGGTTTATGTAGTTACGGTTTTAATGTGATAGAAATAAAAACTAAAATCAGACATATACCAAATAATGGAACTTCACGAAACATATTTATCAATGAGTGGAAATCATTAATTTCAACCATATTAGATGATTTCAAGTTGAAAGAAGTTGTAAAAAAACCGAACTTTGTTTTAATAGATTATTCAAAATCAATAACTTGTTCTAGGTTATTTTTATCAGATTCGGATATTATGGGAGTTATTTTGATTAATCCAAAGCTAAGCAGAAGAGACTCTTCAGATTATCAAGAAATCTTTAGAAATAACCTCGTGAATACTCAAATATTTCCAATTTTTAGTAGAAAATCAATATTTGTTTTTAAAAATAAGCATTTAAAGAGATTTATAAAAGAAGCTATATCTCAAGAAGATAACAATTTAAAGTATGGAACTATAGAGAAAGCTACTTATTCTTTTAAGTATTATGAAACAATTGTATTAGGCATGATTATCGACATTATAGAGAATGAATTACCAAAGTCAGAAATTTAATTTTGAGTCATGAAAACAGAAAAAATTTTAAGAGATCATTATGAAAAAGTAATATATTCCAAAGATAATTGGGATCTCTTAAAAGAGAAAAGAAAAGCTGCTTCAAGATTGCTAGATATGTTTGCCAAAGAAGGTTTTAATCCTTTTTCTCACGGAAGCATTGCTCGTGGGGATGTCCATGAAAATAGTGATATTGATATTATCTTTATTCATCAAATCCCTCCTTTTCAAATAGAACTCATATTAGACAAAAATGGTTTTAAAAATTACTTTAGAGAAATAATAATGGCAACACCCACAGATTCCATTAAACTTTACATTCATTTAAGCGAATTGGAATGTATCACGTTGCCTTTATCTAAACTTGAGAGAAAAGTAATGGAATTCTATGATTTTGGAGGAAAAATTAATTTAAATCAAATGAAATTAAATCTAAGAGTTCCCGGTATAGATAAAAGATTAGTATTAATCAAACCTTATTCTCAAGGTCACGAAGAAATTTCAATAATTGGTAATGAAGCTAATGCTGCAAAAGAAGTGGGAATTAGCATTGATATATTAAATGAAAGAGAAAAAGTACTTTTAAGAAGAGAAAAATATGGAAGAACTGGAGTGTTTCTCAAACGATCAATTCAGATTAACGAAACTATAGAAGACGTTTTAAAAAAATTAGCAAAAAGAAAATCTATCATAAGAAAAAAGTTGTTTAAAAAATGAAATCAGCAAAATTGGCAAAATCTAGGGGAGAAACATACTACATTAAAGGTAGGAACATTCCCCAAGGATGCCAATATTGTTTAAAAGGAGCAAAGGTAGTATTATTTTTAAATGGTATCTGTCAAAAGCCAGATCATTGTTTTTGGTATTGTCCAATTTCAGAAGAAAGGAGAGACATAGATATAACATTTGCAGATGAAATTCAAATTAAAAATAAAGAAGAATTACTCAATGAAATTAAACTAATTGATGCCAAAGGAATGAGTATTACGGGAGGAGAACCACTTTCAGAAGTAAACCTTGAAAAAACTATAGATTACATCAAATATATTAAAAATAACCAAGGAAAGAAATTCCACATCCATTTATATACAAATGGCATTAATTTTAATGAAAATATTGCCAAAAAGCTTTCTCTAGCAGGGTTAGATGAATTAAGATTCCACCCTGCCAAAAAAAACTGGATAAATATTAAAGCAGCTCTAAAGAGTGGGATAAGTGTAGGAGCTGAAGTTCCAGCAATCCCTGGAAACGAAAATATCAAGTTGCTTGAAGAATTTGTTTATTATTTAAACAATATTGGGGCAGATTTTATCAATTTGAACGAATTCGAATATTGTTTTCCTAATAGTCAATCACTTAAAGAGAGAGGATTCAAATTAAAAGAAGGTTCAATGGCTTCTGTTGTTGATAGTCGGGAAACAGCAATTAATTTAATTCGAAAAATAGGTCCAAAAGTTAATATAAAAATGCATTTCTGTTCCATAAGAGCTAAAGATTATCATCAACTGAAAAATAGATACCTTCGTAGAGCTAAAAATATTAAATTACCTTTTGAAGTAATCACTGAAGAAGGTCTTTTACTATATGCTCAAATCGAAGGAGAAGAAAAAAATTTAGCCAAATTTTATGAAAAAATAATCTCTGATCTAAAAATTTATGATAAATTACTTAACTATGATAAAAAATTTGTTAAAATGCCTTTCTACATTGCAATCGAAAACCCTGTAATAAAATTAATCGAAAAATATGAATTAAGAGGGTTTATAATAGAAACAACTCCTTTTCGAGAAATAAAATACCAGCAAATAACAGAAAAAACTCCTATAACGGTATTTAAGATTGAATATGGCTTTAATGCAAATAAATAAGGTAACCATAAAGGATTTAAGGCAAATCTCAAAACTTGAGCAGAAGATTTTTAAAAAGAATGCTTTTTCAAAAAATTTAATGAAAAATTTAATAATAAATAACACTCTCTTCTTAAAATTAGAAAGTGGTCAAAATAAAAAGAAACTAATAGGTTTTATAATTGTTATAAGGGATCAAAAAGAGAGAGCAAACATAATAAATTTTCTTATTGATCCAGAATTTCAAAATAAAGGTTATGGTTCATATCTTCTTCAAAAAGCAATAGATGAGATAAAAAGAATAAAGGGAATTAATAAAATTATTTTAAATGTTCAAATAAGTAATTCTGCTGCTATTAATTTATATGAAAGATTTAAATTCAAAAAGAATCCCAACGTTCTCGAAAATTATTACCAATCAGGGGAAAGTGCCTATTTAATGGAATTAGATTTTGACTAAAACTAAAACTTAAAAATAAGTTCTATTATATTTTTTGTAAAAACCAATATAATTATTTCACGAGAATTTAAATTAAAAGGTGTAAAATAAAAGTGGCTCCAGTAGATAAAGAACTACAAGAAGAAATAAAAAAAGGTGTTACTCTTCAAAAGGTCGATGAAGCAGAGTTAAAGAGAAGGGAAGAAGAAAAAAGGAAACGCATGGAAGAATTAGAAAAAGTTAAACAAGCTCTAGGAGAAAAGTAAGTACCTTTATAGATTTAAAAGAGATAGTTTTTATCATTTTTCTTTATTTTATTTTTCTATGGAATATTATTCAAGTTAAATTGAATTAAGCTTTTCTTAAATTTTGAATTAATTATAAATAATTAAAATATTTAATGAGTCAATTTTACGTTTGAAAATTCTTGAAATAGATCAAAAACACGGAGAAATATCAGTAAAGGTTGAAAACCTTAATGATCTTTGGACACTTTATAATATAATCAATGAAGATGATGAAGTTAGTTCCCTAACTCAAAGAAGAGTTATACTTAAAGAAGGAACTTCGGGTGAACGTAAATTAATGAAATTAAAACTTAAAGTTGAATCTGTATCTTTCCATGAATTTTCAAATCGATTAAGAATAAAAGGTAAAATTTTAGAAGGTCCAGATGATTTTGTTAGTTTTGGTTCTTACCATACATTCAATATTGAGGTTTCTCAAAAGTTAACAATAATCAAAGAAACATGGTCAAAAAACGAGTTAAAAAGATTAAAGGAAGTCTCAAAATTCGAATCAAATTTTATCACTTTAATTATTGCTATTGAAACCGGGTTAGCAACCCTAGCGCTTATCACGAATTTTAGCCATAATAGGATAGCAACAATTAAAAAAAACATACCTGGTAAAAGATATGAACAAACTTATAGAAATAA
>JBHLLJ010000009.1:0-42587 GCA_048885705.1 Candidatus Hermodarchaeota archaeon
ATGGTTTCAAGAATCCAAAACTCCATTTTCAAATGGAACAGTTATTTTTAATGATATAAATTTTACTCCCGAGAATTCTGTTGGAGGGATATATAATTATACATTATTTTGGAGTAATGGGACTGCTCTTGGTGGATTAAAATCCAACTTTATAGTTATTCATGATAGTTACTTAACAATACTAAAACCAGATGACGCAAAACTGGATAATCAAACAGGAGCTACAGTTGGAGATATAATTCCATTAAGAATTTTTTTAAGGGATGCTGAGACTGGCCAATCAATTCCAAATGCTGTCATCTCATATAATTGGACCAGTGGAACTACTTATTTAACTGATGCGGCTCTAGGAATCTATGAAGGTATTCTTGATACATCAGATTTAGGAGGATATGGATTATATAACATTGTAATAAGCTCTAATAAAATAGGTTTTATCGACAGTAATTTGACATTATTAATTAACTTAGGTGAAAATACTAATTTACAGAGGTTAGATTCTGATTCAGAAATAGTGATTCACGAAAATAGTACTATACGATTTTTGTATTATTCAGAATTTGATGATGAAGGGATTCCTAATGCTTTAGTAACAGTAAATATCACAAATCCTATTTATTACACAATACATGATCTCTCTGAAGGAATTTATTCTATTGAATTTAATACTGTTTTTTATAACCACACAGGGACATATCGATTAATCTTTGAATTCTCGGCAATAGGATATGAACCTCAATTGCATATTTATCAATTTAAATTAATTGATCCTCCTCCAAATCCTCAAGGACCTAATATTTGGGTATGGGCAATATTATTCGCATCACTAGGAGTGGGAGCAATATTTGCGGCTTTAAGTCTAAGATCATATGTTCTTCTACCTAGAAGAAGAAAAAAAGAATCGGAGTTATTAGCCAAGACTCAAAGATTTAAAGACCTTAAGAACATTCAAGCTATAGTAATAACTCATAAGTTAAGTGGAATTCCCATCTTTTCGAAGAGTTATTCAATTCTAGAGAAGCATAAGAAAGAACTCTTTTCTGGTTTTATTCAAGCAATCACTACGATAGGAGAAGAGTTTGTTGAGAAAGAGAAGGCTGAAGCGGAAAAAGCATATGGAATTGAGAAAATGATTGAATTAGATTTTAAACAATTTTATTGTTTAATTGCCGATATTGGAGAGATACGTACAGTTTTCATACTAAAAGAAAAATCTTCTGAAAGATTGAAAAATCAAATATCAAATTTAGTTTTAGCCTTAAATTTAAAACTTTCTAAGGAATTAGAAAACTGGGATGGTGCATTAGATGATTTTGAAATAATGGTTCCACAGATAATCAATGAATATTTTGAACTCTATTATAAAGAATCATTCAAACTAGCAAGTGACATAAACCTTATAAAAATGAAAAAAGAAAAGAAACTAACAAAAATGGAAATGCGGGTTGTAAATGTTCTTCAGTCAATGGCAAAAGATAATTTAATCGCTGACATAAATAGTACTGTTGAATTGGTTCATGAAGAAAATAAGGATTTAATAATTGAAGCAATTGAGAGTTTAATTAAACAGAAAATAATTATACCTTTAGATAATTAATTTTCTTAAAAAACATCTTTTTTTCTTATTTTTTAGTTTAAAGATATGCAAAATTTAAGATTTTTATGCACTCGGTGTGGTAACTGTTGTACTGATAAAGAAACATTAGTAAATCTAACTTATTTAGATATATTAAGGATTAAAAATGGCTTAAAATTAGATATTGAGGAAATACTTGATATTATTGGGTTTTATATTTTCGATAAAACAATTTCGGAAGAAATTGAGAATAAAATGGTTATGGCTCCTATAGAGACAGAAAGAGGCTTAGCATTTGTAGCGCTTCGTAAAAATAACTTAGGCGTTTGTTATTTTTACAATTCAATAAATAAGAAATGTTTAATTTACCATATAAGACCGATGTTATGTCGAACGTTTCCTTTTTCATTTAGACTATTGGATGAGAAAAAAATTGAAAATAAGAATAATATACAAATCATTTATACTGAAAAGGGAAAGCAATATTGTCCCGGTATTAAAAACGAAGCTCCTCTGATAAATTATGAAGAATGGATAAAGTTAGGAAAGAAGACACTACAAGAACTAAAAATTAATCATAAAGTTATAAACGAATGGAATAAACGGGTTAAAAAGGGGAAAATTTCTCCTACAGGAAAGAAATTTCTTAATATATTGTTTGATTTAAATGATTTTTAATTCTAACTCATTATTGAATTATATCTAGAACTAGCTAATAACGCCCAATATAGCATTTGCAATTCTATTTTAAGCCCTAATTTATCACTCCGCCAACTGAATTTAGAATCAAGATTTTTTGCAGTAAAAAAACTTGTTTTGGTTAAAATGAAATTCATTAATTTGTTGCATAAATTCGATTCAAGTTCTTTCAAATTAAGCAATTCAAAAATTAATAATGCCCTTGCTGATTCGCTTATTAAATCATCAACAGAGCCATTTGCATTAATTTTTTTCTTTATCTCATGAGCATAAGCAATTTTTAAATTATTGATTATATCTTCTTTACCTAATAACTTTAATGAAGACAAATGATTAAAAATGTCTAATGTAGGTTTAAAATTCACCATTTCTAATAATTTATAATCAGATATTGGTTCTAGATTTAATTTTCTTTTGGTAAACTTTTTTTGTATTTTTATGATTAATTTCATGCATAAAAGAGAATATAGATTTACTTGTAATTTTTCAGGTATAAATGTGGTTAATTCTGAGAGAATAAAGTTTTCGATTTCTTGTAAATCGATAATATTTGTTTTGGGTATCAAGTTCAATTCTGAAAAAATTGAAAGACCATAAAAATTATTTATTGAATCTGGTACATTTTCATGTGAAGCACAGAATACCCAGTTATTTATAAAAGACTTCATTATTTCAAGAATTTCCATCTGATTAAAAGGGATTTCAAGATTTAACATTTTTAGAATACAAATATAATAAAATAGACTCTCTAAATCAAAAAATTCAAGATTAACCACTTTTAAATTTATCAGATTTAGTTTATCAATATCAAATTTATTAAGAATATCTGGATGTACTGGAATTGAGTCTCCATAATAATCGATGAAGGTATTAGTATTCAAAACAATGTCTAATTCTTGCTCTATTTGGGGAATGGCTTTACTAACTTTAATTTGAGGAATTACTTTCTCTAAATTTTCCTCTTCTTTTATTCTTTGGATTGTTTGTTTTAATATTTCCTTCTTAGGAGTTTTAAGCGTTTCTATAAAACCTTCCTTTACTTGCCTTAATTGACCTAATATATTGTCTCCGGAGGTATCTATTGGTTTAATCACTGTTAAATTCTTGAAATTAAAATATTTCTTATAATCATTTTGTTTAAACATTTCAATTGTATCTTTATTGCTAAAATGGCTTCTCTTAAATTCATTTAGTTTTGAAATGAAATATGGAGGTAACAGATCAAATAGGTTTGCATTTTCTAGTTTTTTTTCATCAATATTTACAAGATAATCGATTAGAATTTCGAATAACAAGATATTTACATAATTTTCCAAATATTTTCTAAAATAAGAATTATAATCAGTAATTCCAACCCTTTCTTTGTCAAGTGTTTCTAAATATTTTTTTTGATTTTCATTCAACTTTTCTATTGGTATACCAATCGTATTTAAACCTGTTTTTACAGCTTTTAGCATTACCTCAAGAGTATTTTTTATTTGAATGTCGTTATTTGTTTCAATTTTCTTATTCAAATCAATTTTTTTATATACAATCAAATCTCTTAAATAAGACTGAGTTTTCTGATAATATTCAAGAATATCATTCCGAAATATATTAAAAAAGACAGTTAGAACCTCAGTAATTTCTTTCATGTCGCAATGTTCTTATTTTATTCAATATTATAAATTGAAAATTATATATCAATATTTACATATTATCATTTATGTTTTAAAAAGAAATATCGTGAGTGCGTCTTTCATGGAGGGTTCAAGTTTTAATAAAATTGCCAATGAATATCATACAAAACGAAAAAAGCCATGGCGCCCACTTGAATTTTTTATAAACTTTTTAAAAAATAAAAATTATAGTTTTAAGGGAATTATTTTGGATTTAGGATGTGCAAATGGTAGAAATTTCAAAATTATGAATAGCCCTCCAAATAAATTAGTTGGAATTGATATTTCTCTTAATTTACTCAAGATTGCAAATTCAAATTTGAAAAATACGGTACATTTCTCACCTGATGAATCAAAATATTTTCAACTTGTTCAAGCGGATATTATTAATCTTCCCGTTAGAGATAAATCAATAAATACAATTTTTTCTATAGCAACCATACACCATATAAGGAAAAAGTCTGAGAGGAAAATTACATTAATTCAAATGCATGAAATACTTAAAGAAAAGGGTAAATTAATTTTGACAGTATGGCGAAAATGGCAAAAAAAGTTCAGAGATTTCTTTCTTTGGGAATGGATCAGAAGAAATTTCTCTTTAGGTTACAGGAATCAGCAAAAAATGATGGGATTAGAAGAATTTGGAGATAAATTTGTCCCTTGGACCCTTACAAAACAAAATGAAGTTTATAATCGATTCTATCACTTCTTTTCTAAACGTGAACTTAAAAAATTAGTTAAAATGTTTAAGATTTTAGAGTTTAAGATAATGGGAGGGCCTAATAATAGAGACAACTTTTTTGTTTTCGCTCAAAAAGCCTAAATGTCATGACAAATTATCGAATTGTAAGAGTTTAGTATATAAGGCTTAGAATTTTCGAATTTGTCTCCAATCATTGATGTATGAACATTAAAGAGTCTTTCACTAACATCACAATAAAAAATACAATGTATTCCCTTTTCATGATAAAGTCTCTTTCGAATCATTTTAGTCCGATGACCAAACCAAAATGTAATTTCATGACTTAATAACCAATCTTTTTTTTTTTCTGTTACAACAAGACCGATTGCATTGTAAACATCTATTGAATTCTGAACTTCTTTGTAATAAAACAGATTTGTTCGTTCTTTTTTCTCCCAATTTATCTCCATTTTAGATTCAGGACCCCAAATTTCATCAAAGGCATATTGGGAATGTAGTATAATAAAACCTTTATTCACATCGCCATTATGTTCAATTTCTTGAAATTCTTTTGGCATTTTATTAATTTTAATTCCACATTCTGGTTTATCATACACAAAATAATTATATTCCATTTCTTTCCCATTTATCTTTCTTCAATTTAAAATTATTTCTAAAATATATTTAAAGTATATAAAATTTCTGTAGTAAAAAAAGATAGCTCACTTAAATTTGTTAGATTTAAAAGCTGAGAATTATTTGATTAGTTCCTTACCATCTTCAATCCATTTCATAAGTCTTTCTGAAGAAACACCTTTAATTAAAGTTGCCAATTCATCTGGGTTCTCTTTAACTAATTCTTCTACAGTATTAACTCCAAGTTCATAGAATTTCTTTGCAGTTGTAGCACCTAGTCCAGGTAGTTCTGTTAATGGTATACCGCTTGGTTTTGGTATCTCTTTTATTGGTTCTATTTTGACTGGTTTAATTTTTTCCTTCTTTTTTGGTTTTGGGATTGCCTTTACAGTAGGAGTCTTAGGTTTTACTGGTTTTTTTACTTTTTTCTTTTCTGATATAGGTTTAAATGGAGTTTTCTTTTTCTCCTTTTTAACAAAAGGTTCTCTTTTTTTTCCTTTTTTCTTCGGAAAATCAATTGCTTTAAGTTTTTTAATGTTTTCAGGGTGAGCAGAATTTCGAAAATAATCGATCTTAATATTTTGCTGCTTTAATAGATTAATTGATTTACCAGCTTGCTTTATTTCATTTAAAGAAAAACCACAACCTTCTCTTAAATGTGCTTTTTTAGAAGGACTCTTCACATCAGCGATTGGTTTTTGTTTAGTCTCCATATTATAATCATCTATTTCAAATAACAAATTTGATAAACCTTCAAAACTTTTATTTTTTTCTATTTAGAGGTACAAAAGAAATATTCTTTGAGTGATAAAATCTAGATTTTTATAATTTCAAGTTCTTCAAGTTTTTGAAGTATAGGAGTTATTTCAGATTGCTTCTTATTTAAAATTCTTGAGATTTTCAGGGGTGAATTGGTACCAGAGCACTGTAAAGCTACTTTTAAAGCAAATTCATCAATCATACCCATAGATAGAACTTTTTCTAATACTCCTCTAGCAATCAATAACTTTGGAAAGACTTGTGCTATACGTCCTCCCATCGTAAGATTTTCTATATCAGCAATTAAAGTTTGAAATCTACTTTTATCTGTTGTCGCCCTGAAATTTTTAAGATCAGATTGATGCTTTTTCCAAAATCGATTTGATATTCTGTGAATCACATCTTCAATTTTTTCCGTATCATCATCCGCATCTGAAATTGCACAAAATAATACTCTTGATAAGGGATGGTAGTAAATAAAAATAATTGAATCCTCAGATTGAAGAACTCGATCCATTTCATTTACTCTTCTCCCTTTAACCATAGCTTCCTGAATAACATCGATCGTAGTATTAATTGCACTAAAAAATCCTGTTAAAATATCATCTTGTACTTTCTTTAATTCTTTAAAGGTTGATTCAACAAGTGATATACCATTATCAGCATCAATTAAATATATCTTATATATCAAAACTCAAAAAAATCAGATTTTGATTAATTATATTATAAATATAAAAATTCACTCTTTTATTCTTAATTTACATTTTTTTATGGTTAAAATTAAAAATAGATAATAGTATTTCTAATATAATATACGTCTAAATTCTATGATGCAAAATGAAACGTAAATTTACTTACCTAATTTTGTTTCTATTCATTTTTCCTTCAATAAGCACAACTGAAATGTATTTATTAGTTAACTCTAATATAATATTAGGATTATTTGCAATAATAACATTGGTGTTTCTATTATAACGTAAATGAGTTAAGAAATTAATTTCATACTATAATAAATGACCTTTTTTCCTTAAATATACGTATGAATTAATTCAATCAAGTTTTTCGAAAACTCAGGTAAATTTTTTTCGATTTTCTCTATTTCTAAAGATTTTTCTAAGAACAAAAGGAGATATAAAGTATATTTTTCAATCATAATTTTTTTAAAGATCACCTTTTTAGACTCATCAGCGATTCCAGAAGACACAATAAAATCTTCTTCCAGTAATTTAAATTCTTCAAATGTTTTGTAAAGGTTTTTATAATAAGGGGCAATTATTTCAAATAATTTTCCAGAGATTTCTGTTTTAGAAAAATTTGATAAAATTAAACCATTTTCATTAAGAAGCAATATTGCATCTGAATTAGTTTTTTTCGCAAACTTTTTCAATTGATTCCTAAATAATTCACGATTAGGGCTTAATTGAGACAAACCAAATGAATATGCTGAAATAAGACTCCAATGATCAAAAATTGAAGTTTGGAAAATCTTAATGAAAAATCTATCAGAATTTTCCTTAATAGTATCAGCAATTATTTCTAAATTTTGGAAAATTTCCTTAGATCCTTTAAGATCTGGGTCAAATTTATTAAGGCAGACTACAATTGGGGGAAATTCATCTAAATCTATCAAAATACTCAAAATCTTTTTAAATAGGCTAAGGGCTTGATCAATTCTATCTACATCTTGAATATCAATGAAAAAAAACATTAAATCAATATTATATAAATAAATTTCACTTTGTTCGAGATATTTTTCTCTATACTTCTCTTGACCCCCCAAATCCCATATAGAAATTTGAGAATTTTGTTCTTCAAAAAGGGTTTCTTCTGTTCTTTCAACTCCTTTGGTAGGCATAGATTTTATAATTTCTGAATACTTTCTTCTAATACCCAAGATAAAGCTTGTTTTTCCTGCTTTATCCAATCCAGTTAATAAAATTTTTAACTGTCGTTTCGTAGAAAAAGGATCTTTCAATTCTTTAGTAAATTCAAGAAGTTCTTCTCTTAATTCATCCATGATGATTTCTCGTTCCTCATGATCTTTATTAAATTGTATCTGTGTCGCTGCTTTATCCATTATTACTCTTAAGTATTTCATATTCTCATAGAAGAATACTTTATTATCCTCATCTATTAAAACCGTAATTGTTGCGGCTAAAGCTTTACCTCGAGCTGTATCATCAGGTATTAAGAAAAAATAAGTTAGCCCATTTAATTTTAAATCAGGGAAAGGAAGAATGCCAAAATAATTAACTCCTTCTGTACCCATTCCATCTTGATAAGTGGCATCTCCCATCAATAGACTAATGGTTTTCATAGCAATTAAAAGCCCAGCTTGCTCATCTAAATCTTCTGGCCATGTGATTTTTGGTGTTGGGCCATTTTCATCAAAGATACTCAGAACAATTGCACTAATAATATTTATCTTTGTATCAGGCTCCTCTTTGATTATTGGTTTCCTTTGTTTTTCTTTTGTTTTTGTCAAGTGATCCCCATTTATTTTATAAAAAAGTCTTCCATTAATTAAGTTGAATAGTTTTTTAATTTTAAAATAGTATAAAATCCAAATATTATTTTACTATTTTACTATTATCAAAATAGTTATTCTTATTAAATACTTTTTTTCCTAAGGTATTTATTTATCTAAACATAAAATTTTAAATTTGATATTTTCAATTCCTTTAAAATTTCTGATAAGAATTCTTTAATGTTAATTTTAGTTCGGTTTAAATCTGTTAAAGAAACATTGATTAATGCTCCTTCATGAATAAATTTATGAAAATCTTGCTCTATTTTCACTCTGTCTAATACATCAATATCTATATCTTTACGTAAATTTATAGAATTAGTATAATTTCTACCATTTGAAACAATACTTACTTCCTTTGGAAAATTTTTCGAATCTAATTGACTAAATCTGTCTAAAGCTTTCTCTGGAAAAATCGCACTCAAAATAAATATTTTCTTATGTTTTTCAGATAATTCTAAACATAATTGATTTAATTCAGTCAATATCTTTTTCCCCAATTTAATAGGTTCTATGTTCTCATGAAGCTCGTGATTAGTTAAATATTTAACTGCTTCATTTAACCCTACCAAACTTAAGGATAAACTTTGATTTTCTAATTTGAATAAACTTTCACCGTCAATGACAATACGGCAAAGTGGTAAATGATTTGATTCTATTCTTTTCTTTATTATATTATATTTTTTTAACAAAATATTTGAGCATAAATTTACTTCGAATTTTAACAATTCCAAGAATTTATCTTCATCTTTCGTTGTGAACGCATACCTCGGTAAATTTAAACTAATATTTTGAAGTATTCCATAATTATGATATTGTTCTTCTGCTAAATATTGTAAATTTTTATATCTAAAAGAACTGGGAATATTTGCTGAAAAATAAGAGGTGCTCAACAACTTAAATTCATCCCAAAATTCAGAATAAATATTTTTAATCAATTCCTCAAAATTAAAATCCACCAAAATATAATGTTTTGGAAATGAAAGAAGAGGATATTTCTGAGAGAAATTTTTAAGAGCAATCAACAAACTTTTAAAAAATTGATTGGATTGTTCTTCATAATCTCCATAAGCATTTTTGGTTTTTCCATCCGGAGTTATTGCTGGAATATCAATTAATTCTCTGAAAATAGGTATTGATGAATAAATTGTTATTGGGGGAACAAGTCTCCCGAGTGTAAGAGACAATAGATTATTATTATAAATGAGACTTTGGATTTCTTGAATTATTTCTCCTTCAGATAAATCTTTTAAATATGGGGCCAAAAAAGTATTGATAAAATTAAAGCTTTGATTTCCATAAAATTCATTTTGTATAATTTCCATCCACTTTGTTAATTGAAATATTGCTGAATTTAGATTCTTTGGAGGTTTATATCTATAAATTCCTTTTAAATCCTTAATAGGTGGAATTCCATGTTCTAAAATAAATCGAGGATCCCATACTTGGCTAAATGGTCTAAGAACAAAATAGTTTAGACCATTAATATGAATATCACCAGCAAGATGTGCTTTTGATTCTTTATTTTCTAG
The DNA here is from genome assembly GCA_048885705.1 of Candidatus Hermodarchaeota archaeon. Lineage (GTDB taxonomy): Archaea > Asgardarchaeota > Lokiarchaeia > Sigyniarchaeales > SOKP01 > Loki-b32. Next base: position 10,070 of record JBHLLJ010000009.1, read on the forward strand.
TATCCTTAAATGTGCATATTCTTCAGCTATTTGATTCGCAGACCAGTGATGTATTTTTTCTGGATTTATCCATTCATCAGGTTTAATGCTTGGTCCTTTTTCAAGTATTTCTTCATAATCCATTAATGGCATTCCGATTCTTGTATATAATTTCCGTTCATCCTCAAAATGTTGTTCTGACAATATTGAACAAACAATTTCTCGGATATGAGGTCCCGAAAGAAATTTAATACCTGAACTTATAATTCTTCTAACAACTAATTCTGTTATACGTTTAGTATTTTTTTCACTCATTCCTGTTTCCTTTATAATGCTTTCATAGATTTTTGATGGATCAAAATCTGCGATTTTTCCTTCAGTTCTAAATACTTTTGGTAATAAATCCAAGTTAATTTTCACTCCTTAGCGACTTTTTAATTAGTATTTTTTTAAAAATTACCATTGATTAATAATATCTTTATAATTTAAATAAAAAATTGTTAACTGATTAAACTTAACTAAGTAATTAAGATCTAAAGAAATGGTTTATTTTTTAGTGAAGACTTTTAGTTTCTTCTTTAATAACTAGAAATTTTTTGATATCTTATCAGTAAGTTGCTTTATTTTTCACATTTAAAATTCTTCAGAATTCTTATAGCCTCACTAGTTTATTTTATTGGAATAATATATTTAGAACTATGAAGAGTGATACTCAATTATCCTTAAAACAGTTCTATAAAGAAATTTATTATATCTTAAGAGAAACTGACCCAAATATTAATGAAATATGGTGGGAGATATCAGAAATTCCTTTTTTTAATGAATTTAGTAATTCTGAGCTAAGAGATTTCTTGGAAAACTTTGAGTTTGTATCCCTTCAGAAAGGAAATTATCAATATTACGTAGTTATTAATAAAATATTATTCATAACAAATACGATTAATATTTTAAATCAGGATATTAGAAATCTCTCTGGATTGCTAAATTATGATGGGTTTGAAGGCTTGATACAAGAAATACTTTCAAAAAATAATTATATCACAATAAAAAATTTCAGATTCACAGATAAATCAACACGTAATTCAAAAACTACTCAAAAAAGGTATGAGATTGATATTATTGGAATTTATTTAAAATATGTATTACTTATTGATGCAAAACAATGGAAACGGAAAGATTCTTTCGGATCTATTAATAAAGCTGCGGATTTACAATATCAAAGAGCAATTGCTCTGAAAAATAATCCTGGAATCTTCTCAAAAATTATTCAAGATTTATTAGGCATAAAATTAAACCTTAAAAAAAGATTACCATTTTTATTAATTCCTTTGATGGTTACATTTGAAGATAACAGCATAAAGATTAGTAATAATCAAATCCCTCTGGTTTCTATTTATGAACTGAACTCATTTTTACATGAATTGCATAACAATTTACCCTATTTCAAAATTATTAAAATTAATAAATTAAGTATACAAAAAAAGTTAATCTGAATCTAAAAATATCTTAGTTCCTATAAACTTTTTACGTTTTCAAACCTAAATACTCATTTAATTGCTTTTTTACAATATTAATTGCAAATGAGATAATTCCACTCTTAGTTTTTGGATGGCTTAATATTACTAAAATCATGTCTTTAACGCGTTCATCTTCATTATCTATGGGAGCTAAATCTAAAACCCCTTTTGAGCCACGGACAGAAATAAATTTCAATTTACCTGCATCTAATCCTTCAATTATATCTGAACTCATCATTGAAAGATTCATAGCTATAGTTGCAAATAAAGAATCTGAAATTCTACTTGATATTGCCGAAGCTAAAATTGTTCCATCTGTTTTGATAATTGCTGAAGCTTCAATATTTAGATCTAATGTAATTAATCGTTTTAAGATTTCATTCATGCTAGAAGGAGGGATCTCTTCCTTTTGCTTTACTTCCTCAAGAGTTTTAGACTCGGGAACATCTAACTTTTTTACTGAAATTTTTTTTGAAAGAAAACTTAACACTTTAGTCATATCTTTTTCTAATTGCTTCTGTTTTAAAGCAGCTGCATTACTTAAAGTAGTTTCTGATGATATTGGTGTCAATGGAACGGGCTGTTTTTCTTTTTGTTCCCCAACAACTGAGCTTTTCAGTTCTATAAAAGCATCTGAGATTGCATTCATAGGATAAGGAGGTGGTTGAAAGCCCTTTCGTGAGTCCATAATCCCACCTCTAAAGGGTTGAGCAGGAATTTCTTGTAAAACATTCGATTTGGTCGTTTCAGATACTTTTTCTTCTGGAAGCATATCTCCCTCATATTCTTCAGTTGAAGATTCCGGAATTTTTTGTAGATCAACTTTCTTACTTTTTAATTCATCTTCTTTTGGAATTTCTTGTAATTCTAATTTTTTTTCTCCAATATCCTCCAATTTGCCAGATTCAATCGAAGTTGATTCATTAAGTTTTTGTTTTTCTTTCTTCTTTTTTTCTGTTTTTATCCTTTTTGATCTAGAACTTTTAGATGATACTGGTAATAACGCACCACATGTCCTACATGTACTGGTAGTTGCTTCATTATTCGTGGTACCGCAATTCTGGCAGATTATCACTGTATGATCTCCACTATATTAGTATTTTGGTTGATTTCTTTATTCAATTTTATATTATTATATTCAAAATGAGATTATATTTTTTTGTTTTTATTCTATAAAATATATGTAAAAATCCAATTTTATTAATGTTAGTAATAAGAAAACTAGGATACAAGGTATTCTAATAGATTTAAAACAAAATCAATCCTCTTATTTATAGAGGATCTCTTTTAATAAATTTGAAAAAGATTCAAGATCTTCTTTATGAAAAACAGGGTCTTCTTTGAGGAGTAATAGATAATAGGGTGCGGAATCTCTCTTTAATGCTATTTGTTTAAATATAAAATTTTTCCCAAAACGTTGGACAATCATCCGATTCTCATATCTCTCCTCTACTCCTGTGTATTGAAAGCTATCGTTAAGAGTTAAGAAATATGGAGTACTAGCTGTTAATAGGTGCCTTGTTTCATCATCCTTGTAGTATGAACCAATTATTAGGGAATTATCATCAATGATAACAACTCCTTCTGAATTAACTTTTTTAGCAAATTCGATAATCGTTTTTTCTATCAATTCTGATTTTGGATACAAGCTTAGTAAAATTTCAGACATCGCACTAATAATTGAACTAAAATCATAAATTGAGGTTTCGTAATAATAGATTTCTTTATATTTTGTTGCTCTAAGTTTATCCTTTATATCTATAACTGTTGCTTCCATTTCATTTTGGGCGCTCCTTCTAAGAGCAGGATCATATTTATGAAGAAAAACATAGATTGGAGGTTCAATTTCTAGTTTTTTAAATTGTTCTATAACATCTTTAAAATAACTTATTGCTTCTGCCATTCTCGGTTTATTTTGAACATCAATTACATATATAGCGATTTCTGTGCCTTCAAAATATTTACCAGGGTTTTTTAAATAGGCTATTCGATAGGCTAATTGTCCACCTAAATCCCATTCTGAGATTTCTTTACCTAAAAAGTCGAAAATCCTTCTCTGTGCTCCTCTTGTGGGAGATAGGATTGCAATTTTGGAAAATTCTCTCTGAAGTGATAAAATTATGCTTGTTTTACCCGCATCATCAAGCCCAGTGAATAAAAGCTTGTTAGGGGCTATTTCCACTTCTGGTTCTTTCTTTTTCAAGTATAATATTGATTGTTTAAGATCCTTTTCCAAAGGTAAATTTCACCTACTTTAAACTTATAAAAGTAATTGGTATATAAATATATTCTTTTTGTAAGATAAAAAATTATAGCATCCCTTATTTAGATTTTGCATTCTCTATAACATTGTGTAGAAATAGATATATTAATTAAATACTCTGTAATAAAGGTCACTATGAGAGAAATAAACAATATTAGATATTATGATATCGGAGAAATTGTAAAATTTTTCACCAGTGATGAAACAGAAGAAAGTATCAGAAATCAATTAGAAAATGGGAAACTAAAAGGAAAAAGAATTGAAGGGAACTTGTATGCTACTAAAGACCAAATTGAAGATTTCATATCAGAAAAAGAAGGGATGGGTATTTTTTTCACTCACCCTATAAAAATAAATTTAAGTAATGTAATTCTAAAAGGCAGAATTTTAGATATAGGCGGTGGAGGAGAAGGTATAATAGGGCAATTGAAGGGACAAAATGTTATTTCAATAGATCTTAGAGAAAGTGAACTTAAAGAAGCTCATGAGGCAGGTGATATAGAAAGTCTTAAAATAATTATGGATGCGAAGGAGTTAAAATTTCTCGATAATAGTTTTGATACCATAACTGCATTTTTTTCAATTATGTATATGCCTATAAAGGATCATAAAAAAATATTTGAAGAGATTTATCGGGTTTTAAGGAAAGAAGGAGAATTTATAATATGGGATCCTTTCATACCCAAAAGAAAAGATAAAGAAAAAGAATTATATGCCGTATTAATTACAGTTCAAATTAATAATAAAGAAGTAAAAACAGGTTATGGAACACATTGGAATAAAGAACAAGATTTTCATTATTTCGTTGATTTAGCAAAAGGGATTGGCTTTAAGATTATAGATCAGATGTTAGAAGAAGAATACTTTTTTTTAAGATTGCAGAAAAATTAAAAATTATCTGTAAACCCTAAATCTTTTTGTTCTCCCTTTTTTTTAAATAACTCGTTTATTTTATTTATTGCTTCTTGAGGTGTTTTCACTCCATAAATCATGTCAGACCTTCTATCATCTAATTTTTGATTAGCAATTTTTGAAGACCAACCCTCCACTTGAGTTAATGCTACAATTGGTTTTAGATATATCCATGCAAAAGAAATCTCAGATAAAGTACCTGCTTTACCAGCTATGGCCAAGCATACATCACCAGTTAAAACGACAACTATATTTCTAGCTTGTGAAAAAGGACATGGAATTACCAAATCTATATATTTATTTGCCATTGATTTCTCTGTTGATGGGATTATTCCTATAGTAAAACCTCCCTCTTCCTTTGCGCCTTTACAAACAGCCTCCATCACACCTGAAAGTCCTCCACAAGCTATAGCAAAATTATTTTTTGCAATCAATCTCCCAATTTCAATAGTTTTATCTTTAATATCTTTGTTAATTTCACTCGCTCCAATTACACTAACTACGCCCTTAAATTTATTTTTAAAATTAAAATCCATAATATTCTTGCTCTTTTTTATTAAATGTTTTAGTAGAATTATCGTTAAGAATTATTCCTATATTTATATTAAAAATGTTTAAAACCTTATGACATCAAAAGTTTTTATTCCATCATTTATTCTTAAAAGATTTTTTTCTCTAATTATTTTACCTATTACTTCCGCATCCATTTTATGTTCCTTAAAGATTTCAATTGCTTTATAAGAATCATTTTTTGGAACAGTTACTATAAAAGAAGTAGTTAAGTACATTTTAATAAAATCTTCTAAAGTGTATTCATATGAAATTAAAATAGGAGGAATTTTAATACTGTTAATATTAATATCTGCCCCTACTTCTGAATATTTAATCATTTGTAATATAGTACCAAAAATACCTCCATTTGAGACATCTTTTGAGGCATTTAGTATATGTTCTTTTGCAATTACATTCATAGCTTTTCTTTTGTTTAGAACTTCCTCCGATGATTTAAATGTGGTTGTATCGTAATATAATTTACTAGCCTTTCCTATTTGGCCATCAGTGTCAACAACTAAAATTACCTCATCATCTACTTGAGCAGTTCCTGCAGAAATATAATCTTCCTTACTGATTTCCCCAATCATTGTTGAACTTAATTCAAAACATTCACTATGAACATTCGTATGACCTCTTATAATTGGAACTTGGAATTTATGTGAAGCCTCACATATTCCTCTTAAAATTTCATTACAAGTATTTGTATCCTTAACAGAAATGATTAAACTAGCAGCTAGGGGCGTCCCACCGCATGCATAAATGTCATCCACGCTTACTAAAATAGAGCTAAAACCTGCTCCAAAAGGAAAATTTTCAATAAAGGAAGTACGGATTCTATCAGTTGTGACTAATATTAATTTCTCATCATTTTCTATTGAAGCCGAATCTTCACCAATATCAGTAAAAATTTTAGTACTTTTAAATGAATTCCTATCAATAAATTGGACAATAGGATTAATTTCTTTCTTTTCTATGATATAAGAGTTATTCCTAATGCTTTCAGCGATTTTTTTAAGAAACATCTATATTTAAATATAAAGCTATTAATAATTAACTTTACTTAAATTAAATTAAGAAATTTAATACTTAAAATTCATAAATTTTCTGTAAATCTCATGGAAGAATTACTTAAATCTTCGATAGTTAAGGGTTTTGTGTTTAGTGTGTATGGTGAGTTAGGCCCAACACCCATTTATGCCTTCCCTGATTTTCTTTCCGAAAAAGAATTAAAGGAGCTTACTCCAGAGCAAAAGAAACAACGTGATCTCATTTTATCGTATAGAGATATAACTCAAATTTCCATAAAAAACTTAAGTCTATTTATTAGCGATAAAATTATCACTGAAGAAAAGGACCTTGATAAGATTCAATATTATGCTATATTACCTTACCCTGATTTTAATACAACCTCACTCACGTATTTCCATTTTATTAGAACAAATTCTGAAAGTACTGCGGTACCCACAGCCTTTTCGATATTAGTAGAAGAGAATAAGCGAAGCTTTTTATATAATAATATAAATAGAATTAAACCAGTTGTTTTTGAGTTTTTTTCCAAATTCGATGAAGAAATAAGCAAGATATATCCTCCGCGTGAAGATGTCGAAATTCACTTTCAAAATCTTTTATCTGAAATAATTGAAATTGAACAAAGTCCATCTACTCCAATTACAACTCATAGGAAGATGAAGATTCTTTTCGCAGGATTAGATGATTCGGGTAAAACGAGCTTTTTACTTTCTGTAGATCGTAAATATAGTAAGCTAATTGGACTTAAACCCACTGCGGGAGCAAGCATTAAATCTATTGAGGCGTTAGGAGCAACAATATTCCTTTGGGATCTAGGAGGTCAGAAAAGATTTCGAGAGAAATATATAGATAAAGCGGAGATTTATTTATATGAAGCAGATTTAATGTTTTACTTCATAGATATTAATAATAAAGCTAGATTTGATGAAAGTATTGAATATCTGCAAAATTTAAAAAACATAATAAAGGAATTCAATCAGAACACTCCAATTGTCTATATTTTATCAAAAGGAGATTCAGATATTTTAGATTCGAAAGAAATTAAAGAAAACATAGGATTTATCCAGAATAAATTAAAAAAAATTAATCAAAATGAATCTTTCGAAATTTTTATAACAAGTATTTTTGAGATTTTCACTGTATTGCGCGCATTCTCTTCAGGAATCTCAAAATTAAGTCCTAATAGAGATTTGATAAATCATAACTTAAAGAATTTTTCTTTATTGACTGACACATATTTGACACTACTATTAAGTATCGATGGATTAGTTCTTGCAGATTATTACAGTAATCATGCAATGGAATTAACTAAGATTCCAAAATCAGAAGTGATTAATGTTTTTGAAGTTTCAGCACCTCAATTTGCTGTATTATTTAAAGTATTTGATAAATTCAAAGCGTTAAAACAAGATGAAGCGGTATTTAAAGTAGCTAATTCAGTTATTATTTTCCAACGAATTAAATTAGAAGATAATATTATGTTCTTTTTATTTTTAGTTGATGATGAAAATAAGAGAGAAAGGGTAAAAAAAGAATTATCAGCGTTCTTAAATTATACTCAAGATTTATTATTAAGGTATATCTCCTAAAAAATGACTTGTAAAGGACTACTATCAGATATTTTATTTCTTTTAACTCGTTTTTGATAATAGGAATTAACTCCTGAAATTAAGGAAATTGCAGGTACTACACATCTGGCAAACTTGATTGGCCCAAATAAAATAAAATCACTAGGAGCTGTAGCACAGTAAGTCATTATGGAAGCTATAGCCCCACATCGAGCAGTTTCACCATATTTTCTAACAAAATTCCATCCATATATTGCATTAGCTGGGGAAAATCCCGTTGGTAATCCTAATTCTTTTTTAATTAAACCCGTAGTTTCAAAATTAATAGAAATTGAGGGTAAGTCTAATACTGCTGTATCTACTATATAATTTTTGATGTTTGCTTTTTCAGCTTTTGGAATTAATGTTTCTTTTAGAAACTTTAACTTTTGTTGAGGAAGGATGTATCTATTTCCAAACGTTAGTAATACAGCATTTTTCACACCAATATCCTTTAGTTTTTCTAAGTTCACATCTGAAGTATTTTCATCAATACTATTTAAAATAGCTCTATCTAACAATCCAATCTCCTTTAGCCCTTCCATAGCAGGAATCCTGGATGAATCATTTAAACCATCCACTAAAAATGGGTATTCGACAGTATCTGCAATATATTCACATTCTTTTACCAGTGCATTTGGATACGACCCAATAACATCAATAACTCCTTGCAATTTCGTTTCTTCTATAAGATCTTTAAATTCATTTAATTCTTTTTCAAGAATAGTTTTATCAAATTTACCCGTTTTTTCGTCCAATAAAGCGGCATGTTTAGCATAAAATACCGTTGCTATCATAACAATTGGATTTTTTCCTGGTAATCCACCGAATTTAACATTAGCTATTTCTATTTCTTTTTGATTAGTTTCAATACTTAACATAATTCAATTAAAACTCGATTTATTATTAAATATGATTAATAAAAAGCAGATAAAATTTACTTACTTTCCTTTTTAAAAGGTTTATCTTGCATTAATAGTTCAATAAATTCTGAAGTTTTATCGTCTGGAATAATTAAATAATCTCCCTCAATCATATATCCAAAATCTTGCGACCATGAAGTAATTTCTCTTAAAAATCCTTTTTTCTCCATCCTTAAAATTTTACGCATTGATTTTAATTCAGCTTTATTTGTTTTTTCCGCTGTCTCTTTTATTCTCTTTTTTCTATTTTGCTTTATTGGCTCGCTAACGAGAGTTCCAGTATAAATTATTGACAAAATAAATTCTGGAATCCATTTATGCATCAATAACACTATTATTGCCGCTATAAAAGAACTTGCAGCACTAATAGAGACATGAATATCAATCCAATTATAACCAATATAATATAAATCTATTTGGATTAACATACGTATAATATTAACAACATAAAAAATAACAGATGATACAATAAGTGCTTTTGTTTTCCGCCATATAATATCCTCTTTTGTTGCTCTATCTTGACTATGAGGCGTGAACATGATGATTCCAGCGAAAATGCAGATTGCTTGAATTCCAGTGCAGAAGGTTTCAAAATAGATATTTGCTAAAGGCTCCCCATATATATCTCCTGAAGTAAAATTAAATCTCCAATCAAATTTTCCACTTGGAGCAAACTCTGCTTCTACACCCATATTAAAAAATAAATTTAATAAATAGGTTGTTTGTTTTACGACGATTTCATGTAGCCAATAATTGATTCTCAAATCGAAAAATAAATAAATAAGATATGCAGATAAAGGTGCTCCGATTGCAAAAATTATCAACGATTTTATAGAAAAAACATACTTTCTCTCATTATATTCAAGAATAGGTTTCTTAAAGCTGCCCAATTCTTTAAGTTTTTTCATTATTTCTGCCCTCTCTTTCATTTACATGCTTTATATAATAGTGATATCGATCAACTATTATATAATTAAGAATAATTAATAATGGAATCATAACTATTCCAAGATTTATATAACTCGGTGATTCTAGCATCGGAATTGTTAAACCAATCACAAATGCGAATAACAGGTTAATTGTTAACATTAGCCAAATAATTATTTTTTTCAATATTAATTGCGTCATATTAGATGTTTTCAAGGCGTTAATACAAATCTAAAATAATTCTTTATTAAAAATTTTTTTTAAAAAGGTAAATATGTAATTCTATTTAATTTAATGTCTTATATCTTTTTTGAACCTTGCTTTTAGAGGTTGTATTTTATTTTTTTACTTTCTTTTTTATAATTTATATTCTAATTAAACCCACTCAAAGATAAAAAAGCATTCTACATTGAACATTGCTTAATTTTAGACGAAAAAGTAGAATTAAATAGAATGTCGACTTAATAAGTAAATGTTAATATTTAGGATAAGAAAATTTTTGGAGTCCATTGATGGATCTGAGCTTTTCATTAAAAGATAAAGATAGAACCTTAACTTATACAGTTCAAAATATCGTTGTGAAAACATCCTTAAATCTTGAAATAAATGTTGACTTAAACAAGATCTCAGCGGAATTAAAGAATGCTGAATATAATTCTGAACGATTTCCAGGTCTTTTTGTCAGATTAAGACATCCTAAATGTGTAATCATTATTTTTAAGAGTGGAAAATTAATATTAACCGGATTAAAATCATTTGAAGATATTAATTTAGCTCTAACGAGGCTAATCTTAAAGTTAAACAATATTTTGGAATACCATATTGATAGAAATTCAGTAGAGCCTATTATTGTGAATATAGTAATTACGGCCAATTTTTTCAAGCGCATAAATTTAGATTTAGCGGCATTAAAACTAGAGAATACTATTTATGAACCCGAAGTTTTCCCTGGATTAATATATCGCTCATTAAATCCTGTAAAATCAGTTTTTTTAATATTTAGCAATGGCAAAATAGTTTTTGTGGGAGTAAGTGAAAAAAAAGATATCAAACCAGCATTAGTGAATCTTGGACGTTTATTAAGTGATAAAAAAATCTTTATGGAATCATAAAATTTTAAAATTATTTATTGATAATAAAAATAAAATTTTTTTTCTATATTGTATTCATTTTTCACATAATATTTTAAAACTAATAGAACATCCAGAGTGAGATTTCTAATGACAGAAAATGATAAAGAAAATGAAAAAGAAGAAAAAAGTGAGAGTAAAACATCAGAAGAAAAAGCTAAAGCAAAATTTACGTTTAAATGTACTCGTTGCGATGATTGTTGTGCCGCAAGGGGTCCAATCCCCATAACATTTTGGGATCTAGAGATGTGGGCTAGAAATGGTGTTGTGGCAAATTTTATGCCATATTTAGATATATATCATAAACCAGATGGAGGAATTGATTTAGTACTAAAACCATTACCACCCCCCTCAGAAAAAACCGAAGAAGAAAATCCACCGAAAGATCCATTTGGCACTGTACCAATAGAAGAATTACTAAGTGTAAAATGTCCTTTATATAATAAGGATGAAAAAAAATGTTTAGTATATGAGAATCGACCTTTAAGTTGTCGTACCTATCCATTAGAATTTGATGGTAAAAATTATATAGTGGTAGATGCCGATTGTCCTGGTGTAGGAGAAGAGGGAATGACAAAAGAGGAATTAACTGAAATGAGAGAAACTGCTAAAGTTATGCATTATGAACTAACTCGTATGAGAATAGCCTTACCGGTTTTAAATCAAATGATCTCACAAAAAATCATGATGGATCTGATGCGACAAAATATAGAAGCGATGAGTAAGATGAGTGAGGATGATAGAAAGAAACTCGATGAGATCTTTAAAAAAAGTAGTGAAAAAGAATAAAACCAATTTCTCTTTTTATTAATTTTCTTATTTTAATAATATAAGAATAATGATTAACTATGAAAGAATTAAAAGTAGGAAATTCGGCAATTAAATTGGTCCAAGGTGACATCACCGAATTAGATACTGATGTAATTGTTAATGCTGCTAATGCCCATTTAATTTTAGGTGGTGGAGTAGCAGGAGCGATTAAAAGAAAAGGTGGCCCTAAAATTCAGCAAGAATGTGATAAAATAGGTGGTACTTATGTTGGAGGCGCTGTTATTACAACCGGGGGTAATCTTAAAGCAAAATATGTAATTCACGCGGTTGGACCCCGAATGGGAGAAGGAGATGAGGATACTAAATTAAAAAATGCAACAATTAATAGTTTAAAACTAATGGACCAAAAAAGTCTTAAGACAATAGCATTTCCAGCTATTTCAACAGGAATTTTTGGATATCCCATTGATAAATGTGCTAAAATCATGATTAATTCTACAAAAAAATATTTAAGCAGTAATACTCAAATAAAGGCTGTAATATTCTGTCTATACACTGCCTCTGATTTTGAGGTTTTCGAAAAGGAGTTGAAATAATAATAGATTGACGTTACTTTTTTTATTAACGTTTAATTTATAATCAGAAGAATAATTATTATTAGTTAGAGAAATTCACATAATTCTAATGTTCAGGAGTTTCTCGTCAATATGAATGATTATAGGTATATTAAATTCTTTGAAAATGTAAGGAATATTGATGTTCCTCTTGTAGGAGGAAAAAATGCTTCTCTTGGAGAATTATTAAGTTTTGGAATTTCTGTTCCACTTGGCTTTGCGGTTACTTCAGAAGCATTTGACTATGTTTTAGATAATAATTACTTCACCATCAAAGAAGAAGAAATCTCGCTTCGAAAGCTAATCGCGAGAGATATTAATAGAATATCGGATGAATTGAAATCAGAAGATATTAAAGCAGTTGAAAAAGTTGATAAAATTTGCGCTAATATCAGATATGTTATCGAACAATCAAGAATTCCTGATTCGCTTGCTGATGAAATCTTAAATGCATATAATAAATTGAATGAAAAAATTGGAGTAGAAACTACCTTTGCTGTACGAAGTTCTGCTACAGCTGAAGATCTACCTGATGCATCGTTTGCCGGACAGCAAGATACTCATTTAAATATATCGGGAGAAAAAGAGATTTTAGAATACATTTTAAGGGATATGGCATCAGTATTCACTACTCGAGCAACAATGTATCGAGAGCGAGCTGGGTTTGATCATTTTGCCGTCAAATTATCCGTTGGAGTACAAGAAATGGCAGGAGGACTAGAGGGGGTTAAATCCTCTGGAGTTATGTTTACTGAAGATCCAGATTCGGGTAATCCAAATGTTGTCGTTATAAGAGGCACATGGGGTTTAGGAGAGTTGATAGTGCAAGGAATTGAGAAAGGAGATGAATTCATCGTTTTTAAACATGATCCTAGGCAATTGAGAATAATTCGTCACGAACTTGTAAAAAAGGAAAAAATGATGGTTTTTTCTAAAGGTAGAGAAAAATTAGGAACTGAAGTTATTAATGTCCCCCTAGAAAAACAGATGCAGTACTGTTTAACAGAAGATGAGGTTTTGATTTTAGCTGAATATGCACAAAAAATTAGAAAACATTATGGAAGAAGAATGGATATTGAATGGGCTGTTGGAAATAATGGTAAAATTTATATTGTCCAAGCTCGTCCTGAAACTGTTCATAGTATTAAAGGAGATGTTGAAGAGATATTTTATCTTTTAGAGGATCCAGATAAATTAAAAGCAGAGAGGTTATTTGTTGAAAACACAGGAATAGCTATAGGTAGAAGAATTGGATATGGGAAAATTAAAATAATAGAGACTATAAATGAAGCACATTTGTTACGAGACGGAGATATTTTAATAACTGAAGAAACGAATCCCGATTGGACTTCATATATGCAAAATTTAGGCGGTGTAATCACTGAGCATGGTGGACCTACATGTCATGCAGCAATTGTTTCAAGAGAATTGAATATTGCATCTATTGTAGGTGCGGATAATATTGTTCAAATAATGAAGGAAAAGCAACGCAATGGATTGGAATATGTAACAATCGATTGTAGTGAAGGAGAACCACGGATTTGGCTTAAAGATGTCGAATTTGATTATGATGTAATTGAATTTGCCAAACTACCTTCTACTAAAACTAAAGTTTTAGTAAATTTAGGTATACCAAAAGGAGCTTTATCTTCTGGTAAGTACCCTGATGGAACGGGTTTAGCTCGATTAGAATTTATTATAAACGATGAGATTCAGATTCACCCAAATGCTTTAATTGATTTTGAAGCTCTTATCATGCGCCATGATGTCTTAATTGATCAAAGGAAAAAGATAGAAAATATTAAGAAGAGTGATTTACATCATAAAGATCCTTTTAGCCAAGAAATATTAAGATTAAAAGAAACTTTAGATAAGATAAGAAAATTAACAGTAGGTTATCCTGATAAGGAAGAGTTTTACGTAGAAAAATTAGCGGAAGGAATTTCTACAATTGCAGCGGCAGTATGGAAAGAATTGGATGATGGGAGTATTGCTGAATGTGTTGTCCGCCTTTCAGATTTCAAAACTAATGAATACGCAAATCTTATCGGTGGATGGATATATGAGGAAGAGGAACATAATCCTATGATGGGCTTTAGAGGGGCTTCTAGGTATGTTTCTAATGATTTTCAGAATGCATTTATATTAGAACTGAGAGCTATTAAACGAGCTCGTGAATGGGGATTAATTAATATTGTTCCAATGGTACCATTTTGTCGTTCTCATGAAGAGGGTGCAGAAATCATTCAAATCATGGAGAGTGAAGGTCTATTCAGAGGTAAGGATGGTTTAAAAATATATGTTATGGCAGAAATTCCTTCAAATATTATATGCGCGGATTTATTTTGCAAATATTTTGATGGATTCTCCATTGGGTCAAATGATTTAACTCAATTAGTATATGGGGTCGATAGAGATGAAGCAAAATTATTACCAATTGCTAAATCTTATTCTTATACAACAAATAGTGAAGCGATTCGTAGGTCATTAAGTCAATTAATAAAGATAGCGCATCAATTTGATAAAAAAGTAGGAATTTGTGGTCAAGCACCTAGTGATGACCCTGATTTTCTTAGATTTTTAGTGAGAGAAGGTATTGATTCAATATCATTGAATTTTGATACTTTTGCTAAAGGGCGAGTAAATACATGGAGAACAGAAATTATTGAAGCTAAACTCGATGAAGAAAATAAAGTTCAATCTTACAGTTTCTTGAATGAATGTGATAAATTAATTAACAAAATTCGAATTCCTCGTGGTAAACTCCGTAATATGGTAAGAAAGCAAGGTAAAAATGTAATTCAAAACCTTCTTACGTCGTCAGAAGAATTTGATCAAATCTTCAATGCTATTCAAGAACTCTCGTATAATTTCGTTAAAAATATAGATCAAGGAAAAATTGAGAACTTTAATGAATTCTTTAATCAATATCAAAATCAAATAAAAGAATTTGATGAAAAAATCCCAATATTAAAACGACAAATCCGTGAATTTGGCATTTACTAAATAATTGTGTAAAATCAAAAAAATTATATTTAAAAAATAATTTTACTCTATAAATTTCTATTTATAAAATGCACTTCTTTTGGTGATTTTTTAATGCCAAGGGCACTAACTGAAGAAGAAAAACAAGCCTTTGAAAATGTTGAATATCTCTTAAATGGAATGATAAATGATCGTAGTGTGCCCCGAAATATTAAACGGATCGCACAAAGAGGCATTGATGAACTACATCGGGAAGATGAGACACCAGGTGTTCTTGCTAGTAATGTAATGTATATGGTAGATGATCTCTCGCAAGACCCGAACATTCCCTTCCATGCTCGAACTACAATTTACCGAATTATCTCGCTTTTAGAAAAAGTTAAAGATTAATTCATAGCTTTAAAGTAAGTAGGCTTAAAATCATTAAATATTCATAAGAGAGAATATATATTTTCTTCACTTTATTTTACTTAAGAAGGGAAGGTAGTCTAGATTGGTATGATACTTGGTCCGGGACCAAGTGGTCGGGGGTTCAAATCCCCCCTTTCCCATTAAGACTAGGATTTATTAAATAAAATGATCATATTATACCTTAAAAAAAAATAATTTTTTGCAGTAAAAAAAAAAAAAGTTAAAGGCGTTTTCGAATTGATTACAGATATTAATGGATGGATTGATGGTATTACGGCATCTGGAGTTGTAATCTTTGGCATAATATTTGGTTCATTTTTTATGTATCGAGCAAGGAAAACAAAAGCTAGGCTACTCATTTATTTAGGTTTGGCAAACATGCTTGCTGGCCTTATGTTTTTAGGTGTATTTATAGATTTTCTTTCTGTTCTTATATTACAGCAAAATATGCCTAATAATGGGATTGTAGCAATCTTATCATATATTTGGTTCGCCCCTGTAATAATTACAGCGATGTTCATAGGTGCTGAATTATTAACTCCTAAATTGAAACTGTATATTATACTCATAATTTTGGTTGTTTCAGTTATATTTGAAATTATTGTATTTTTATATCCCTTAGAGTCTTTTAATTTTAATCCTCCAGCACTTACCCCTGCTACAGAAAATTTAATCGATTATAATGTAAATATATTCACTATTGCAGGCTTATTAATGGGAGGATTATTGGTATCAGTTATAGTTTTCTTAGGATTGGGTTTCATCTATAAAGCGTTTCAATCTTCAGGTGCTATCCGTAAAAATTTTCTATACCTTTCAGCTGGTTCACTATGTTTTTGTATTTTTGGATTTTTAGAAGGTTTAACTGTACCAGGATTAGCAGTAATTATTGTGAGAATTGGGTATTTAAGTAGTTTCTGGCTTATGTATTTAGGATTAAAAACATAATCTTAAATCTTTTTTTTTACAAATTATTATTTATATAAAAAAATTATATTATTAGTTAAAAGCGAAAAATTTACAGTATATAAACAAATTATTACTTCATCAATCAAAATACCTAATAATTATGAATGAACAGATAATAAAGGGCATTGTTTACGTTCAGATGGACGACGAGGTTGGTCCTAACCCTCAAGCATGGCTCCCTTCTAAACTTACTCAAATGGAACTTATGCATATTAGCATAAAAGCATTAACCGTTTTAACTGGTGAGCAAGGATTAATTCCGGAGTCATTAGTGATTCTTCCGTTTACTTCAATGAATTTAAAAGGTTTAATTAAATATTTAAAGTGGGATGATGAAACCAGGCGTGGAAATATTGGTCAATCTGCTCTCGTTTTACTATTTCAAGAGTATGATGATGTAATCTTTTATAAATATATTAATGATCTTTCTATTCCTTTTAATAATCTCACTCCAGCAATCATAAACTTAGAAAAATCGAGAGCTACTAGAAAGAAATATATGGAGCTATTAGATCATCTTGAGTTTAATGTTTCAACCCTCTTAGAAGAATTGAAGCAACAAGAAATTATGTCGCAAGAAAGCGAAGCTTTTCCTGTACAAAAAATTAAAGATAGAAGTTTAATAGATTATCAATTCAAAATTATTGTGTGTGGAGATCCAAATGTCGGTAAAACATCATTAATATTAAGATATACTGATAACGCGTTTAGGAGAAATTATGTACCAACGTTAGGTGTAATGGTAAGCGACAAAATCTTTAAAATTGAGGATTCTGTTGTACAACTAACTATATGGGATATTGGAGGCCAACAGAAATTTCAAACGATGCGACAACAATTCTATCGAGGTTCTGATGCTGTCTTTTTAGTATTTGATTTAACAAGAGTAGAATCTTTCAACACTATTCCTAGGTGGTTTTCAGATGTTGTTGAACAGCTTAAAGATCGTGCTGAAGATTTAATAGGATTTATTATTGGAAACAAGAAAGATTTAACTGACAAAATACAAGTAAATTCAGAGATGGTATATCAGATTGCCGATGAATTAGGTTTAGGATTTATTGAAACTTCGGCGTTACTTGGAGAGAATGTGGATTATGCTTTTTCTACAATTGCTAATCTGCTGCTAAAATCACGTTTGTAATATTTATTTTCGTGAAAGTTGAGTTTCACGATCTTTTATTGATAAGAATGAAAATCATTTGATATCCAAATTTTTAATAACTTGAAGTATTTTTATTTAATTAACAGTTTTGGACTTATATTGAAGAATTTTTTAATACCGTCCCGTCTGTTACCTAATAATGTCAGAAGAAATAATTAAAGCTATAGTTTACACTGAACTCAATGAAGGTTCCGGACCTAATCCAGTACTTTGGAGTCCTATTGATTTAGCAGAAAAAGTACGTATGTCTGTTTCTATTAAATCTATCACTATGCTCACAACTGATCAAGGTCTTATACCAAAATCATTAGTAATTCTCCCTTTTCCTTCATTTAATTTAAAAGGAATTGTAAAGTATATTGAAAGAGAGGATGAAACTTCTAAAGGAGGATCTTCTTTATCAACTATCACTGTATTATTTGATGAAGTTGACGACCTCATTTTTTATAAATATATAGATTATCTTGAAAACGCATTTTCTGACTGTGCTCAAAAGATAATAGAATTAAAACATAACAAAGTAAAATCAGACAATATTTTTTATGAGATAAATAATTTACATCTAAGTATTTCAGAAATACTAAGTGACTTACAGAAAAAGGAAAGATCATTATCAAAATTAGAAGCTTTTCCTGAAGAAGATCTTAAAGATAAGTCTGAAATTGAGTATAATTTTAAAATAGTTGTGTGTGGAGATCCCGAAGTTGGAAAAACTTCAACAATATTAAGGTTCACTAATGATGCATTTACAAGAACGTATATTCCTACGTTAGGAGTGAATATCTCGGAGAAGAATATCAGAGTTAATAATATTTTTCTAAAATTGATAATTTGGGATATTGCCGGTCAAATAAAATTCGAGATGATGCGAAGACATTTTTATCAAGGAGCACAAGGGGTTATTTTAATCTTTGATTTGACAAATCTTAAATCATATAAGAGTATTCCAAATTGGTATAAAGATGTAAAGAAAAATATCCTACCAGTGAAAGATGAACTAATTGGCTATATTTTAGGTAATAAAGAAGATCTTGTTAATAATAGAGAAGTTAATTCTGAGGACCCAAAATTATTAGCAGAACAACTTAATTTGAATTATATTGAAATATCTGCTTTAACAGGTAAAAATGTCGAAAAAGGTTTCTATAACTTGGCTGAAAAGATACTTAATTTCCAGTAAAAATTACTTTGAAAGTGATTAGAATGGATTTGAGAGAAATTATATATAAGAGAAGAACAATACGTCGATTCAAACAAGACTTAATCCCTCTAGAAACATTAAAAATGTTAATAGATTATGCTAGAGTGGCTCCTATGGCAAGAAATATCCAAGCACTTGAATTTATTATCGTTGAAAGTCCCGAAAGTAGAAAAAAATTATTTCCATTAGTAAAGTGGGCAGCTGCTTTACCAGAAAACCAAAGAACCCCAGAAAAAGGTAGAGAACCTACTGCATATATCATTGTCTTAATTAATACAAAAATAAAAAGTTCCTACGTTGATTTTGATGTTGGCGCAGCAGTTGAAAATATTCTATTAGGGGCAGTAAGTTTAGGGCTAGGAAGTTGTTGGATGGGATCAATTAATGCAGGAAAAATTCGAAATTTATTACAAATTCCTGAATATTACAATATTAAGCATGTAATTAGTTTAGGATATCCCGATGAAGAGTCGATAATAGAAACTTACAACGATTCATTTAACTATTGGAAGGATGAAAAGGGTCGAATGCATGTACCAAAACGTACTTTAGATAGTATCATTTTTAAGATTTTTTAATTTTCTAAAATATAATTCTTAACAAACACTCTCTTAAAGGTATTTAGAGAGGGACGACTATATGAGTTTCTGTACGAGAAACTCCGGTGAGGCTATGAATTTTAGCTAGAATTGTTTTAGCAATGGTTTCAACATCTGGACCTTCTACCTTAACAATAATATCAATACCACCTGTAACAGGGTAAACTTCTTTAACTTCTTCTATTTTTTCTAGACCGTGAACAACAGATTCCACATAACCTGCTTGTGTATTCATTAAAACAAAGCATATTGTCAAATTTTTACATCTCTTAATAAAAATTATCTTAATTTAATATTGTCTTTTAAGTTTAAAAAGGTTATATGTTAGAAGTTTCATATTGAACATTTAGTAATTCAATCAAAATCTTATTTAGGATGATCTAAAAATGTTATTAGTCTAGGATATCCAAATGAAGTATCCGTTATGGAATCTTATGCAGATTCCTTTCGCTATTGGAAAGATAATAAAGAGCAAATGCACGTTCCTAAACGTAGTTTAGACGATATTATCTTTAAAGTTTTTTAAAAAATCTGAATCTAAATTAAAGCTGCCATGTCTTTACAAGACTCGGCAATTCTTATCATATCTTTAATCTTATCTTTATCATCATAATCTAAAGTGTTCATTAATGTATTTGCTTTTTTCACCAAATTATTTTTTTTTAACCATGCTTTATGGGCTAATTCTAATTTTTTATGCAGATATGCGTCTAATACTTCATTAAAATAGTTCTGAATCTCCAAAAAAAAATCCATCACATTTTCGCTAAGCGTTAAATCTCTTAAAATTTTTCCTATTTCTTCAATCTTTTCACAAAAAATCCTAAAATCCATAGCTTCAAGTGGAGTAAAATCTTGATCTTCTGAAACATAAACTCCTGTTTTAAGATAGGTTCTAATATGTGTAACTAATATAAAATAAAATTTTCTTAGTTGAGAAAAATTATAGTTTAAGTCTTCTATCATTCCTTTTTTAATATTATCAAACATATCTGCTATTAGATATAATAATCGTTGAATTAACTTTCTTGTTGGAATCTTTTTATAACCGAAATTCTGAATCACAATTCTCTGTTTTGATTCCTCAGTAATTTCTGTATTAGGTAAACCCTTGACAAACCATCTAATCTCATCTTTTAAATTTTTATCGATCTCTTTATCTGATAATACCACTAAATTAGTTTGTCCTGATAAACAATGTTTTACGATTTCTCTTGCAGCATAGGGGCTTGATTCTAATATTAATTCCTCTTTCGAATCTATTTCTTGTTGTAACTGTTGTGGGAAAATTTGTAGGGATCCATCACTTCGAATATCAACTGATAACGTTGATTCCTTACTTAATTTAAAATTTTTAATCCATTTTTTTGGTAAACTAATTACAAATGAACCGCCTAAAGCCTGCAATTTTCTAAAATTTCTCTCCATAATATTTACTATATATAATATTATATATAAACTTTTTTTATTGTATATATATGGTATATATTATTAATACACAATGTATATATATGTTTATATTTCTATTTATAATTAATAAAATAAAAATTAAATGGAGGAAATAAAAATGACTGAAAGTAAAAGAATAATAACCCCCCTATTAAAAGAATTCCCAAAATATAAAATAGTAGAAGAAAAAGAAAAAGAAGCGAAAAAAGAAGTAAAGGTGGTGGCTGTTTTAAAACATGAGATTGATTCAGTACAAAAGAAAAGAGATGAGAAAAACTGGAAAGAGTCAATGGGAAATTATCTTTTAAATCCTAAAAAATTTAAGTTTGGATTAAAAAATTTAAAGTAATCCAAAAATCCAATTTTTTTATTCTTAATCTATTTAAATACCTTTTTATATAACTTTGTTTAATTTTAATATATCAAATTTTAGAATTATTATTTGAAATTGATACCTATTAAGGTCTAATTTAGAAAGGGTGAAATTTTAAAATGGTTGATTTTAGTAATGAGGATTGGCTTATCGGTCTTTCTACAATGGGTATTGTAATCTTTGGATATATAATTGGTTTTTTTTACTTATATAAATCAAAAAAACTAAAAATTAGGTTATTGACCATATATAGCATAAGCTTTATATTTGCAACTACAGCATGGCTTCCAATTGTCATCGAGTTTATTTCGGTTCTCTTAACAGAAAATAGTATAAATAAGGTTCTTTACGTATATTTAATGTGGATACCTGCTCCAATCGCAGGGATAATAATGTTCTACATTGCTTCAGAATTTTTATCTCCTAAAAAAAAATGGTATTTCTTCGTGCCATTTTTAGCATACCAAGGATTTGCAATGCTTGGAACAATTTTAAATCCATTAGGTGTTGTAATTTTTGTAGAACCTCCATTGACAGGCTTTATTCACAAGGCAGGTCTTGATCCAGCGGGTTTATCAAGTTTCATTGGATTAATTGGTTTTCTCATACTTCTTGGTTTTGCAGGGCTGGGATATTTGCGAAAAGCTTTCAAATCAGAAGGAATAATACGTAAAAAATTCATTTTTCTATCAATTTCAATCATATTTGTGGTTGGATTTGGAATGCTGGATAGTTTAACCTGGGGGATCGCATTAGTATTAGTAAGAATTGGAGCTATGAGTAATTTTATTTTTGCTTATTTAGGTTTAAGGGAAGAACCTGAAAAAATTAAGATAAAACCAGCTAAAAAAGAAATTAAAATTGAAGATTCGCTATTTAGGATAAGAAAGAGGCCAGCTCAAATAACCGATGAAGAAGTTACTTATTATAAAGAGCAGAAAATTTGTTTAGTGTGTAAAGGAGGAGTGGGAGGATTTAATACATATATTTGCACTGGGTGTGATGCCTTATACTGTGAAAACTGTGCACGTGCTTTATCCAATGCAGAAAATGCTTGTTGGGTGTGTAATGAACCAATTGATAAATCTAAACCTTCAAAACCTTTTAAATTGACCGAAGAATTTGAAGATTTGGAAAAATTAGATGAAAAAAGTAAAAAGTAATTAAGAAATTTAAAGTAATCTAAAAATCCAATTTTTTTATTCTTAATCGAATCAATTAACTTTTTATATAAATTTATTTAATTTTACTCTATCCAATTTTAAAATCATTATTTGATATTAATTAAAATCAAGGTTTAAATTAAAAAGGGTGAAATTTTAAAATGCTTTCTGATGTAGGTTGGTTGAATGTTATTTCCACTATAGGTATTCTTGTAGTTGGTTGCTCTTTTGGATTATATTTTATGTATCAAGCTAGAAAAACAAAAACCAAACTTCTCTTTTATATGGGGTTAGCAATTTTTTTCAATGGACTATGGTATTGGGGGAATGTTTGGGAATCTTTTTCGCTTCTAATAACAGGAAAAAATTTTGATAATATCAATGGGATAATGATACCATACGAATTACAAGCTATTATGAGCTATGTGTGGGCTCCTATAAGTTCAACTTTTTATGGATATGTAGCTGTCTCGATTATTCTTCCAAGAATAAAATGGTATTTTATTGTTTATATGTTGATCTCAAATATTGTTTGGGAATTAGTTCTCTTTTTAGATCCATTAGGATCTTTATCTATATACATACCTTCAGAACCAAATACAAATTTAGTTGACGAGGATATGATTCTTGGAGCCCCAATATCTATGCTAGCGAATATCTGGTTAATTATCGCTATAGGTTTTATGGGAGTTGGCTATCTAATAAAGGGTATTAAATCTAAGGATATACTTAAAAAAAAATTTATATATTTATCTATAGGTAATTTTTTATCATCATTTTTCGCTCTATTAGAAGGTTTCGGTGTTACTGGTGTTACTTTATTTTTTTCTAGAGCTGGGTTCATAGTTATTTTTTGGCTTTATTATTTAGGGTTGAGAGAAGAACAAGTTGAATATGAATTAATTTCTACTGAAAAAGAGAGTAAAATTGAAGATTCATTATTTAGAATTAGAAAAAGACCTGCTCGGATCACAGAAGAAGAAGTTACTTATTATAAGGAGCAAAAAATTTGTTTAGTGTGTAAAGGAGGAGTTGGAGGATTTAATACATATATATGTACTGGGTGTGATGCCTTATACTGTGAAAACTGTGCGCGTGCTTTATCTAATGCAGAAAATGCTTGCTGGGTGTGTAATGAGCCAATTGATAAATCTAAACCTTCAAAACCTTTTAAATTAACCGAAGAATTTGAAGATTTGGAAAAATTAGATGAAAAAAGAAAAAAGTAATTAAGATATTTGAATATAATTAAATATAGAAGAAATAAATTAAATCGATTAGAAGGTGATATTTAATGAGAATATCGGTTGAAGATACAAGGACAGGTAAGTTAATAAAACTAGACGTTAAAGAACACCATCCAATTGAACGAATTATAGATATAGTTATTAAACATATGGGAATTATAAGTGCGGAGCAACGGTCTTATACTTTAGTTCTTCATGAAAAAGAATTGCCCAGTACATTAACAATTGAAGATGCCGTACATAAATTTGGTCTTCAAGAAAATGATAAATTATCACTATGGGCAAGGGTTATCGGAGGAAATCTATAAAAATATTTAACCAATTTTTAAATATTTTTAATAAAATAAATAATTTTAATTAAAAATTATCCTTTCTTTATTTTTTTAATAAAGTTGTTATAAAATTAGAGATAATTATAATCTCTAATCATCAATTATTATTATTTCATCTTTATCCTGTTCTTCTTCTATATCTTCGATTTTATATTGTTTTTTAAGATCTTCAATAGAAGTCATTTTAAAAAATTTAGCAGCTTCAAGGCATATATCATATTTGAGTGGGTCTTCTGGATTAGGATTTTCGACTAATTTTTGTAATGCTTTTACTGTAGTTTCCAAATCTGATAGTCTAGACCATTGTTTCAGAACATTTAAACATATATATCCCGTACCCCTTACTTTAGAAGAAACTAATTCAACAGGATGAATATTAGGATGGAAAATGTTTGTATACCAAGAAAAATCGAGTCCTCCAGGATAAGGAAAGGATCTATTAATTTTTAAAAAGATACGATGAGATTTCTGAGGGATTAAATTTACATCTTTTTGATAATCACCCAATATAAACCCAATAGCTTTAATGTTAATCAAAAATTCTACATTATTATCATGCCAAACTATTGAATTTCTCTCAATTACATTTAGATGTTCTAAATTTTTAATTTCGTTATTAATACGATCTTTCCATATTTCAAATGGTAATTCTGGCATAATTTCTATCAAGTATAAATATTGCTTAAATTAAATTTAAAGATTACATTATGTTTATTTTTTTCATAAATAATTCTTTATATTTTGTATTAACATATTTTTAGTTAATAGATTTCTTATATGAACATGTCCAGCAATTAGGATCTTTTAACTTTTCAATAATATTAAACTTATTTATAAGTCCATTATAATTTATTTGTTTTCCAATGAGAGGTTCTCCTATTTGAGAATCCCAATTCCCATATTCTTTAAAATGATCTAAATTTAATATAAATTTAATGACTTGTTGAGCTTGAATTCCTCCTATAATTGATGTAGTACTTATGATAGTAGCGATTTTTTTAGTTGTTTCTCCATTTTCAGAATCAATTTCTTGTCCTGTACATGAGAATTTTTTCCACATTAAGTCTAAATCTTTATCAGAAATTCCACATTGTAAACATGGAGCACCTTTAACTTCTGAATATACGGTTTGAATGGATCCAAAATATTCATCTATACCTGAATCAATAAAGGGGATACCATAATAATAAGCATAATTATTTGCTTCCAATCGTGCTTCAATATTATCCACACAAGAACAAATTACATCGGATTTTCTATATAGATTTTTATCAATATCGTTTAATTTATTTTTATAAACTACGATTTCTATATTGGGATTTAGAATTTTAACCGAATCTTTTACAACATCAACCTTATATTTAGATTCAATATCATTTCTCATATTAAATAAAACACAACGATTAAGATTCGATTTTTCTATAATATCATAATCAATAATGATAAATTTTCCAATTCCAGTTAATGCTAGATTCTTTACTAATTCATTTCCAGTAGCCCCAACTCCTATTACCATTACAGTGGCATTAGAAACTTTTGATTGATCCCACCCTGCAATACGCTTTTGGCGATCGTACTTATCAGAATCAATTGACTCAGAACTTATTATTCTTATATCCGATTTATCTTTTTTTTCTGTCATTTATTTGTGAAACTTTATTCTTCATTATTAATTTTAGAACCATTCTTAATAAATTAAAATTACGCCTAGGGTTTGGACGATATTATTGCATTACTTACTGCCTTATACTTTTTATTTGATGCTTTATCTAAGGTAAAAAATTTAAATTCATCTCTAATTGGATCTATGACTAATGCTACTTGATATGACTCAGGAAAGAAAAATTCTTGAGTATTAAGATCTGTTGATGATAAAAAACACCCAAAATTAGGATGAGAATGCCACCATCCTAAAATTCTCAAATATTCATCCTTTTCCTCATTTTTTAACTTTTTAAATTCTTTTTCATATTCTCCGGCTTGTCCCGTGATTTGAGAAGTTGAAAATTTATTACTATGAATAGCGCCTTCAATGAATAATTGTTTCTTAATTATAATATAGGTTTTTTCCTTCCATTTTAAGAGATTTCCTACTAAATAACCAAAGATCTCCTTTTCAAAATTGCTACTTAACTCTCTTATTTGTTCCATTACTTTTTCATAAATGTATACTGGAAATATGTAATCTACTTCTATCGACATATTCTTTAAAATTGAATTTTTTCTAATTCATTAAAATTGTTATCGGGTACTTTGGATAAATTGACGTTTATTTTTCTTTTGTTTTTCCCATTTCTTACGTTCTGAACGAAGTTTGAAGAGATCAATATCCTTGTAAATTAAATTTTCTTCTTTTGGTGGTATAATTCTTTCAATTCTCTCTTTTTCTGGAGTGTATATAAGAGATTCACCATATTCACCTATATTAACAAAAAAGCAATAAGCATAAATGGATCTTCGGGCATCAAAATGTGCTGCCTTGAAATCTGCTGTAACTGGTGTATATGCTGGATTAAAAATGAGATCAACTGGTGGTTCAAAATTTTTCAATTCCACACGCAAGTCCATATCAAGAAAATCTCTACATATTATTATAGCAATTCTACCAAACTCAGTATTACATACAATAGTTTCTCTTGGATAAATATCCACTTTTATCCCTTCTTCAAATTTTTTATCTTCAAAATGTATTGTAGCAGGAGTATGTTTTTCTTGTTCCCATATAAGTCCATCAGGTCCAATTACAATACTAATGTTTTGCTTAGTTTCTAGATTATGGTATGAACCAGGAATAATATACATATCAAAAAACTTGGCTAAATCTGATATCAACTCTAAGAATTTACCGTAATTGAGATCTATTGCCATTTCGGGGAATATAAGAACATCTACGTTATTATTATGGGCATTTTCAATCATTTTTCTAACTTTATCTATTAAGAATTCAACTTTATCTTCCCGGAGCCCTAATAAACCAGAAGTTTTTTCTTCATAAAATTCTTTCATGAGATCTCCTGTATTAGACACTCCGATTTGAGCTATTCCAACTCTAAATTCTCTTTTTTGAATTTTAGGGTATTTTTTAAGTAAATCCTTATAAACTAATTTATATTTTTTCTTTTTATCTTTTTTTTCTTTGACTTTTATAGTTTCTTGTTTTGGCGGAAATGAAGGTGCTAAGAGATCTATGGTACTTTTCGAGATCAAAGGCTCACTAATTGTACTTAGTGCTGAAATTATGATTTTTTCTTCTTTTTCCACCAAATCTAAGCGATCTAGAATCTCTTTTTCTTTATCTTTATATCCTGCTTTTCCAAAAAGTTCTGCTGCTGATTTAAACATACCCGAACCAATATCTAAAAGTTTTTTCTTTTCATCAAGGTTTAATTCTTCATCCGCGCTGATTATGTACCATGTGGCATCAAAATAAGTTGAAGTAGCAAGCGCCCAATCAGCTTCACTTTCAAAACCACCTTTTCGATAGAAATTAGCCGCATTCCTAAGCATCATTTTAATCTTTGGATAATATTCCGCTTTGATAGATGTCTCACTTGTTTTATCAAATTTAGAACCTAGCTCTAACGCTTGACAAAAAGCAGAATTTCCTAACGCTAATGATTTTGCTTTATTGTCAATAAAATGTTCACTAGCCTTATTAAATAACTCTACGGCTTCTACAAACTTATCAGGATTATCGTATTCTTCAGCTAATTCCATACATTCCCATGCCTTACATAAGTAATATATTGCATTTAATTCTTCTTTATCTTGTTCAAGTATTACATGTGAACATAGATCCTTGAACTGAGAAGCTGCACAAGAGAATCTTTCAGCGGCTCCGAGATGGTCTCCATTTTTTTCTAAAATTCTCGCATTCTCTATTTGTTCCCATATATCATTGTAATCCACTTTAATTTCAACTTTTTCTTCGAATTGTTTTGTTTTAATAAGTTCTTCTTGATTTTCTGACACTTCTTGAACAGCAGGAAACCTTCTATCTTCTTGTTTATCTAAAACAGAAGCTTGTAATATTTCTTTTAAAATAAGAAAAAATTCTTCTTTAGACTCTTTTTTATTTGAAGAAAAACCATATGTTTTTATATCAAACATTTCCTGTATTTTTTCTGGTTCAAATGCACTATCTTCTAAATCTTGGAAGTTTGCAATAATATAAAAATCTGCTTTATGAATTATGGGTTTTAATGATGAAAATAATTTTTTAGTTCTGCCTAAATTACTTGCACCTGAATTTGAAACGATTAAAACAATATCTACCGAATTTAGTAAATTTTTATAAAAATTTGAATTTTTTACTAATTCTTCTAAGTCGATTTCTCGTATAGTACATTGCTTTATTCCTTTAAAATCAACAAGGTTAATTGGTTTTTGTATAATCTCCACTAAATCGTCACTTAATTCTATTACCGTTTCTCCTTCAAAAAAGTTCATAATTGTTGTTTTTCCAACACCACTTTCCCCAGTTAATAAGATCTTTGGCGGGATAAAGATTTTTTCCTCTACAAATTCATTAAAATTCTCAAAAACGCTTACATTTCCTGTCCATTTTAGTAAATATGGTTTATACTTATTAATAAACTCATCTTTCATCAATTCCACTTTACTTCTCGCTTCTTCTTCTAAATCTTCTTTATCAATAACAATTACAAAGATACAATCAAATTCAGTGGAATATGAATATATATAATTAAAATTTTTGAAAATAAGAGCTTTAACTTTACCTCCTTTAATTTCTTTAGCGAAATTACTTATGGCTGTAAGAAATCCACTAATTACCCCCTCATCAATATCCGTTTGTTCAAAGAAATTCTTAGAATAGCAGAGGATTCCACCTGGGCCAATTATAAATATTTTTCTTAAAATTTTTTTTACCCTATTGTAATTAATTTAATAATTTAATAAAAGATAATAATATTATTTAAAATGATTATGCTAAATTAAATTTCATAACTGTGGATAAATTTTGAATGAAAAAAACAAAAAAATAATACCTAATGAATCAAATCCCAAAATAATTTACTCTAAGGATAAAAAAATTTTAAAGCAAAAACCTCCAAATGATAAAATTCTATATTTCAATATTGTAGAAGAAATTGAAAATAAAAATTCAAAAAAAGAGGAGAATTCTATTTAGAACTATTTATTTCTGAATATATTCCCTTGTATTTATGGTATAATTCCCTAATAATTTTTT
Organism: Candidatus Hermodarchaeota archaeon; assembly: GCA_048885705.1. Classification (GTDB taxonomy): domain Archaea; phylum Asgardarchaeota; class Lokiarchaeia; order Sigyniarchaeales; family SOKP01; genus Loki-b32. Next base: position 39,403 of record JBHLLJ010000009.1, read on the forward strand.
GAAAAGCGTTATTAACACCTTGTCCTGTTTTCGCTGATGTTCTATAATATCCCAATATCTCATGTTTCTCTACAAATTTTAAGGCATTGTCATCGTCTAGAGTGTTTTCATCAACCAAGTCAACTTTATTTCCAAATAATACAACAGGAATATCTCCACAAAATTTCTTTATTTCATTATGCCAAGCAGAGATATGTTTAAAACTTTCTCGCCCTAAATCATTTTCTTCAAGAGAATAAACTATTATCACAGCTATAGTAGCTTTATAAAAAGCAGGTCGCAAAAAATGGAACGTATCTTGACCCGCGATATCCCAGAAAAATAATTCACAACTATCACCCTCGATTTCCTCAATATATTTAGAAAATTGAGCTCCTATTGTCTGAATATATTCTTCTTGAAATCCACCCTTAGTAAACTTTCTTATGAGAGATGTCTTTCCTACTGCCCCATCTCCGATAACTGTGATTTTAAATGTAAATTTATCTTTAGTGTCATTCATAATTTTAAGCAATTAATAATTATATTTGATACTTTCACCTATTTATAAAGATCAAACTTATTTCAATATAAATTTTGCATTTTAAAATTTTTTTATGTTATCTTAAAAATATTCTGTTTTGGATCATTGGTATTTAAACAAAAATTATATAAAATCTAGGGTAATAATTAGATACAAAAAGGTAAAATATTTGTAAAATAAGGTTAGCTTATAATTCAAAGATGTGATACTAATGGGAAAAAAAAAAGAATCTAAAATGGAAGTATATTTTGGTCTTGGCGGTGTTTTATTTATTATTATTTTTTTACCGATAACAGCCTTGCTTACTCCTGATTATACTCCTTTAGAAAACACTGTAAGTTCATTAGGAGGTAGAGAAATGAAATCGTTATTTAGTATTTGTTTTGTTATAACAGGTTCATTATTAATTCCATTTTATATTTATCTTGAAAGAGAATTGGTTAATATTAAAGATAACATCAGAAGATTAGCCACAGGAGTATCTATTTTCACATGTGTCTGTATTGCTCTAGTTGGAATAATTCCAGACGAGACATATTGGGATTTCTTTGTGGGTTTTCATGGTTTCGTTGCGGTGGTTAGTTTTGTAGGATCATCAATTTACATTGTTCTTTATAGTATCTTAATGTATTATGTGCCTAAGGCTAAAATGTACCAAGGTCCACGATTTAAAAAATATTTAGCATTTTATGGTTTTTTTATAGGTTTTTTTTTGATAATTCTATTAGTCACTCTTAATCCATTAATAGAGTGGATATTAACAACAATGATTTGTTTCTGGATTTTAATAACACAAATTCAATGTATTAAGTATAAATTTTTTGATATTCCTGGATTGTATTATAAACGTTCTCAATTTCCAGAAGCATTAAAATTATTTGAAGATTCTATTGAAATTTTAGAGAGACTAAATATTAGTGATGATCCCATAGCAGATACTCTTAAGGAAAATATAGAATTCTTAAAAAACAGATGGAAAAAGAAGCATAGTTAGAACTTAATTTGAAACAGCATATATAGTATTTTTTCTAGATAGGTACAACGATATGGGTTTCAATTCTCTCAACACCCTCAATGTTATGGATTTTTGCCAGAATGGTCTTTGCAATAGTTTCAACATCTGTTCCTTCAACTTTAAAAATATTATCAATACGTCCAGTTACAGCATAAGTTTCTTTAACCTCTTTAATTTCATTTAGCTTTCTAACTACTTTTTCAACAAATCTGGCTTTAGTTTGCATTAAAACAAAACATATTGTCATTTTTGAAATTTTTTCCTCTCAATACTTTATTTTTATTTCTAATTATTGATCTCACATTAAATTCTTATTATTTTTTTTGATACAGATTAATTTCTTATTCAATTCAGTTAAAATCTAAATTCGTTCTATGAATTCTATAGAACTATATCATAAAATAGTGCTTTCATTCCTTTCCAATATTAATTTTTTAGACAATTAAAATATAAATACGCGTTCAATTAAGAAATAAAATTTTATCTATGAACCTTCATATGATAAAAAGAATAATACTAAGATAATGAAAAAATATGGAAATTGAATAATATGAGAGAAATTAAAGAAGTGTCGGTAATTGGTTCCGGTTTCACAGGAAAACAGATAGCTGCAATTATAGCTCTACACAATTATATTGTAAATATTTTTGATATAAATTCAGAAATATTGGAAAATGCAAAAAACTATATCAATGGAGTATTAAAACGAAATAAAAAGCGTGAATTAATTGATAATGTTCATTATTACAATGAGCTTGAAGAAACAGTTAAAGATACAGATTTAGTTATCGAAGCAATTCCCGAAAGTATTGAACTCAAAAAAAAAATTTTCTCTGAGATTGATAGAATTGCGCCTAAAAATGCTATAATCTCAACTAATAGTTCTTCAATTCCAGTTTCTAAGTTGGAAGGTGTTGTTGAAAGAAAAGATAGAGTTTTGAATCTTCATTTTTATCCCCCAATTCCTCGACGCCCAATGGTTGATATTATGCGAGGTACTAAGACTAGCAATGAAGTATTTGAAATTGGCAAAAAATGGATAGAAAGCATTGAATGTCATCCTATTATATTGAAAAAAGAATCACATGGATTTGTATTTAATAGGATGTGGCATGCTGCGAGACGAGAAGCACTAAATCTTTGGGCGGGAGATTATGCTGATATAGAAACTATAGATTTAGCGTGGAAGACTTTTACAGGTATGAAAATGGGACCTTTTGTTTTAATGGATGGTATTGGTTTAGACACAGTTTATGCAGTTCAAATGAGTTATTACCATGAAAGTGGTGATCCTAGAGATAAACCACCAGACAAACTGAAAGAAATGGTTGAAAAGGGACATCTAGGAATGAAATCTGGTAAGGGATTCTACAAATGGAAAAAACCAAAAAAAGCATAATATTAAGATTATCCCAATTATTTCAAATCAATATATTATATAATTTCTAAAAAAGAATATAAAAGATGATTAGGTAAGAATTTTATGAAACCAAATCTATTATCAGAAGAAAAAGTAATAATAACTGCCGCTATTACAGGAGGAGCTCATGGAAAATGGTCAAATCCCAATTTACCAATTACACCTGAAGAACAAGCCAAAGATGCGTTAGAATGTTATGAAGCGGGCGCTACAGTATGCCATATACA
>JBHLLJ010000010.1:0-41670 GCA_048885705.1 Candidatus Hermodarchaeota archaeon
TTAAACCTCAATATTCATGATGTAAATGGTCTCCAAGATTTCTATAAACCAACTACCCACCAAATATTTTTGGATAACTTTTTTGCAGAAATTCTCTCAAATCACTTGGACCCAGTTACATTTCTCAAATGGGATGAGTATTTAGCAGAATTAAACAGACTTTTAACTCCAGAATTCATTCAAAAAGTAAAAGAAACTGAACCTGATGAATTACCTATCACTTTTGCCGTAGAAAAGCTCTTGTTTCTCTATTACCTGAAATTCCAAGAAGTATTATCAGAAAATCAATTAATCCAAGAATTAAAAGAAATTATTGACGTGAATTCGGTTAATTTTAACATTGAAAAAGGTGTATACATGGAAGGAGCGTGGTATTTTAGCATGAATGATATTTATAAAATTTTTAAATTTATTAGAAAATTCAATCCAGGATTCTTCACTATTATTGATAGACTCCAATTAGAACTTGCGGATAATATTGAACGTATTTCAAAAGATCCAATATATTTAGACTCCTCAGCTCAAGAAGTTGTATATCTGAATTCAGAATTAAACATTTTTTGTTTCCTCTATAATAACGCTCCTGAAGATAAGAAATATATCATAAAAGTAAATGCACCTGGCTTTGAACCTGCAAAATTAAAGCTTGATATTAAAGTGGAAGGTCGTGGTTCATTTCTTATCCCAAACTCACCAATCCCATTAATCTCGTCTGAAGGAAGAGATATCGTAGGAGTTTTGTCAGCGATGATCGAAAATGGAGATACTACATGGTTAACCCTTGAACCTCGTGAAACGGGAGAACAAACAATCCAAATCTTTTTATTATCTGAAGATGGAACAATAATAGAAGGAAAAACTAGAGTAGTAAAAGTTACAAAAAATATTAAAGATTATCTAAAGAAGTTCAGTTCAATAGGTTCATTGCTTGGCGGATTAGCGGTTCCAATAGCAAAGATATTACCTACATTAATAACTTAAAAGATTTTAAATCATTTTTTCTAATTATTTTAATTTCTATTCACTCTATAGATATAGTTAATCAATATTTTAAACTATTAAGAGAAAGCACCACATCTAATTTTTGTCGCATAAATTTAAATATAATTAGATGACTATATATGTGTTTGAATTAAATAATGGGAAGAGAGCTGACAACGCTTATATTCTCTTTAAAATAAGAGCATAGGCTCACTTTCTTAAAAAAATAAAAAGGTAGATTAAATTGGAGGTATCAAAACTATTTCAAACTGAGCAATTGTTCAAAGAGCTCTTCAACAACATAAGTAGTGGCGTTGGCATATATGAAACTATTGACAATGGCCAAAATTTCATAGTCAAGGATATGAATAAAGCGGGGTTAGAAATATGTAAAGTTAGTAAAAAGGATTTCATTGAAAAAAACCTTATTGATGTTTTTCCTAATATAGATAAATTCGGATTTGTTGATTCTTTAAGAAGAGTTTGGAAGACAGGCAAACCAGAGCGTTCTCCAAGAGCATTATATCAAGATGACAGGATTTACGGTTGGACAGAAATGTACATTTATAAATTACCCTCAGAAAGAATAGTTACTATCTTTGATTCACATACCAAACTAATTGAAGCTGAAGAAAACTTTAAGAAGAGAGTGGAATTTGAAAAAACTCTAGTTAGAATTTCTACGCGATTTGTTAATCCTGAAAATATTGATGAAGCAATTAATATTACCCTTAAAGATATAGGAAATTTAAGTCAAGCAAGTAGAAGTTATGTCTTTATATTTAGCGAAGATAATTCAACAATGAGTAACACCCATGAATGGTGTAATAATGGTGTGACTCCACAATTAGACCAACTCCAAGATCTCCCAATGAAATTCTTCCCATGGTCACTAAATAAAATTAAAAAGGGGGAAATTTTGAACATTGAAAATGTTGAAGATCTTCCTCCTGAAGCATCTGCAGAAAAGGAGGAATTTTTAAGGGAAAATATTAAATCCTTAATCTTTTTACCATTAATGATAGGTCAGAATATATCAGGCTTTATTGGTTTCGACAAGATACAAACTCAATGGAAATGGAGTAAGGATGATTTAAATCTTCTTAAGATAACTTCTGACATTATTGGGAATGCTCTAACTCGTAGGAAAACAGAAAAAGAATTAGAAGGATTAAATAAGGAATTAGAAGAAAGGTTTATAAAAAGATCCAAAGAATTAGAAGAATCTGAAGAGAAATATCGCAAATTATTTGAGAATTCTCCTATTGCAATAATGGAACAGGATTATTCAGAGACAAAAAGTTATATTGATCATTTAAAATCCCTAGGAATTACTGATTTTGAGAAATTTTTTGATGATAATCCTAAGGAAGTTATAAAGTTAATGACAACGAATAAGGTAGTTGATGTGAATAGGAAAACTTTAGAAGTATATAAAGCTAATAATAAAGAAGATTTTATTTCAAGAGCTAACCAACTAAGCGATAAGATAGAGGATACTATTACTGATGAAGTTTTATTATATAATAAAAAAGAACTTCTCTCTTTAATACGAGGTGAAACAATCTATGAGTCGGAAATTGCTTCTAAAACCTTCACAGAAGATACTATCTATCTATATGCCAGAACTTCAATAATGCCAGGATTTGAAAATACATGGTCAAAAGTTGTTGTCACTCTTATTGATATTACAGAAAGAAAAATCGCTGAAGAAAAGTTAAAGGAATCTGAGAAGAAGTATCGAAAAGCCTTTTATCAAGCCAATCTTTATCGTGATATTTTTGCTCATGATATTAATAACATCCTTCAAAATATTAGTTCTTCAGTTGAACTCAGTTCTCTTTATCTTAATAATCCTGAAAAACTACATACTATAAAGGAATTGTATGAAATAGTAGATGAGCAAGTGCATAGAGCAAAAAAATTAATATCAAATGTCAGAAAAATAACTGAAATCGATGAATCAGAAATTCTTTTAGAAAAGATCGATATCAATCAAGTATTAAACAAAGCAATTGAGTTTTTAGAATCTAGTTTTCAAACAAGAAATATTAATATCAAATTTAATAGTCCTGCAAAAAGAACATATGTTTATGCTAACAATCTCTTGTTAGATGTGTTTGAAAATATTTTAATAAATGCTGTTAGATATAATGATAAATCCAATATTGAGATAATTATAGATATTAGCAAAGAGCAAAAAGAAGATAAAAATTATATTAAGATGGAATTTAAAGATAATGGTGTAGGGATTTCTGATTATCGTAAAATAAGTATATTTGAAAGAGGTTCACGAAAATCTCGTAAAAGTAAAGGAATGGGGCTTGGATTATCGTTAGTAAAGAAAATAATAGATATTTATCAAGGGGATATTTGGGTAGAAGATAGAGTTAAAGGCGATTATAAACAAGGCAGTAATTTTATAATTCTAATTCCCTCTGATTCTTAAGTTCTTTTATCCAATCCTTAATAAATCCCTAAATAAATTAGATGGATAAAAATAATTTCATTTGCTTTAATTCTTCTTTAAAATATTACTATAAACTTTAAAAGCGATATAGATGTAAATGAAATTATGGAAACATATGACTTAGTAGTTATTGGAAGTGGAGTAGGACTAAATGTTTTAAATACTGGACTTCAAATAGGAATGAAATGTGCCCTTGTTGAGAATACAAAAATGGGAGGCACCTGTTTAACGCGAGGGTGCATTCCTTCAAAAGTATTGGTACACCCTGCTGATTTAATCAGAGAAGCCCAACATGCTAAAAAAGTTGGAATAAAATTCAATATAGAAAATATTGATTGGGATTTAATAACGAAAAGGATGTGGTCCCAAATAGATGAAAGTAAAATAATAGATGAGGGACTTACTACAGTGCCTAATTTGGATGTTTTCAAGGGAGTTGGGGAATTTGTTGGAGAATATGAAATGAAAGTATTTAATCCAAAAAATAGTAAGGAGTTAGGACATTTTAAAGGTGAACGATTTGTAATTGCATCAGGGGCTCGATCGTTCATACCTCCAATACAAGGAATAGAAGATTTGGATTATATTACTAACGAAAACTTCTTTGGGGAGGGTTTTCCAAAAAAACCATGGAAGAGTCTTATAATAATTGGTGGAGGAGTAATAGCAGCAGAATTCGCTCATATTTTCTCAGCAATGGGTACTGAAATAACTATTGTAGAGATGTTACCACGCTTAGTTATCACTGAAGAACCTGAAATCAGTATGCTATTAGAAAGAAACTTTCGCAAACATATGAAAGTATTGTTGAATGAAAAAGCAATTAAAGCATATAGGAAAAAAAACCAAAAAGCAATTCTAATAAAAAATATGCAGACTGGAGAAGAAAGCGAAATTATAGCTGAAGAAATTATTATCGCTGCCGGTAGACGTTCGAATGCAGATTTACTAAAAGTAGAAAATACTGGTGTTGAAACAGATGAGAAGAACTGGATAAAATCAAACCAATATTTGGAAACCAATAAAAAAAATATCTGGTGTATTGGAGACGCCAATGGACTTTATCAGTTTCGCCATAAGGCTAATTATGAGGCAGAAATTTGTACTAACAATATATTTGGATCAGAAGATCAAAGAAGATCAGTAGATTATTCTGTCGTTCCATGGGCAATCTTTACATATCCACAAATAGGTCATGTTGGAATGACTCAAGCAGAAGCAATTGAAAAAGGACACGAGATCTATGTAGCAATCAAAAATTATTCAACTGTAGCAAAAGGGTTTGCCATGGGATTTGAGGAAGGTGAAGAAGATGATGGTTTTGTGAAATTAATTGTCGATAGAACATATAAAATATTAGGAGCACATGTGATTGGGCCTCATGCTGCAATATTGATACAACCTTTCGTATACTTGATGAATTCTGGTTATACATGTAAATTGCCTGAGTCTAAAGGTGAAAAAGACCTCCCTAAAGTAGAAAGAGCTTGTCCTGAAGCAGGATCATTCATGCCTATATACCATTCGATGGTGATTCACCCATCTCTGAACGAAGTAACCGGTTGGGCAATCGGAAATTTGGAACCAGTAAATATCAAAATGGAACACCATGATCACCATCATCATTAATTTCATCCTAAAGGTAGTAATTTCGTCATTTTAATACCAGAAAGAATTTGAAGTAAATTTACTAATTTTAAACACATATTACATAACTTGACCCCGTAAACTCAACCATCAACTATATAGATTCTTAATCCAATATTAAGATTAGATGGTAATAAAAAACTTTAATTCCATAAAAGATAATGAAATTGGGCAAATTTTTACTCCTAGTTATATCGCTGAATTTATGGTTAAAAATATAATTTTATTTATCAAAAAGTCGGGAAAGGATCCTCATAAATTAAGAGTTTTAGAGCCTTCTGTAGGAGAAGGGGTTTTTCTTAAATTTTTGTTAAATTATAACTTTTGTGAGATAAATGCCTATGAGGTGGATAAAAATTTAAAAAAAAACCTTTTAAATTCTTATCCAAATATAGATTTTAAATTTGAGAACTTTTTGGGCTCAGATCCAAATGAAAAATTTGATCTTATAATTGGAAATCCTCCTTATTTAGGTCAAAATTATAATGCTAAAATTTTCCAGGAATATGTTAAAAAATATCCTTTTTGCGCCAAATTTTTTGTAGGCAATATGGATCTATTTTACTTTTTCATTCATTTGTCAATAGAAAAGCTAAATCCTGGCGGATTTCTTTCATTTATTACAACTAATTACTGGATTACAAAATCTAAAAAAACTGGAATAAAATTTTTAAAACCTCATTTATTAGAAGAATGTTTTTTATTACAATATATAGATTTATCGCATTTGAAGCCATTTGATGGAGCAAAAGGTCAGCATAATTGTATTTTTATTTTACAGAAAAAAACTAAAGAAGAAAAAATTCAGAAGATAAACAAAAATATTGAAATAATTCAATTAACTGGAAATGAAGAATCAAATCAAAAAAATAAATCCTACAATGAGGTAGTTTTTAAAGAGTTAATCTCTGGCACACATTCAAATAAAATAAAGAGATTTACATCAGCCTTAACTCATAATGACCTAAAGAAAGATGGAAGTTGGAATCTTATTTATCCTATGGAAGTACAAAAGGTTGTTGCTAAAATAGAAGATTATTGTAAGATTAACGGAAAAATTTCTTTATTAAAAGATTATTTCTTAATTCGCAACGGTTTAATTCTCATAAAGGATTCGATTTTTATCTTGAATGAAGGTAGGGAATTAAAAATTGAAGATGATAATTTTTTTATTAAATTAAACGGAAAATTTCTGAAACTTTCTGAAAAAGAAAAAAAGAAACTGAAAATTATATATAAAAGCAAATCTATAAAACAATACAGTTATACCTATAACAGGGATCAGCAATATCTCGTCTATTTTAATAAACATGAATTCAATTCTCCCCTACTTAATGAAAGAAATCGGTGGTATAAAGAAAATTATCCTATTCTTACAGAATATATATGCCAATATGAGAAAGAATTACGAAACATCCTAATCAACGCAAAAGAAAATCCTGACGATTATTTTTTTCCAAGAAGAGGTTCTTTTATTCGCAAGTTTGATAAAAGAAATATAGAGAAATTAATTGATCTGGAACCATTATATGACAAGGGTAAAAAAATCTTCTTCAAATTTATCTCGAATAAAAACATTTTTGGGTATTCCGAAGATTCCTATTATGCTACTTCAGATACTTATTTTCTTTGGCCAATTAAGTCTAATAAAAACCTTAATTATCTATTTATTCTTGCTTACTTAAACTCAAAACTTGTAAATTTCCTATTCAAAGCTAAGAATATTTACATTAAAAGAAGCAAGACAAAACTCGAATATGGTTTACCTATACCTAACTTGAAAAAATTCAACTCGATAAAAGAAACCTTATTAATTGAATTCATAACATTACTGACTTCTTACTTAATCAAAAAATCTAATTCAAATTGTGAAATTAGTAGTGTTATTATGAATAATATACTAAATTTTTTGAAAAAATTTTCCTACATGAATGAGGTGAATAAATTAAAAATTATTCGAGCATTGAAGAATGAAGACCAATTTTTCATTCAACATACACTGGATAAAATAATCTTTCAATTGTTTGATTTAGATGAAAACCAAGTTGATTCTTTAATTATGAAATATTATAAATGAAGCTTCTCTTAATGAAATAGATTTTTAAACTTATTTTCATTAAAAATAAAAATAGTTTATAAAATAAGGGAAATTAATAGCATCCATTGTTGAGAACATGAGAAATTGTATTTCTAAACATAAAATATTTCCAAATATATTATTTTTATTTACCTTATCCATTTTATTCTTAACAAGTAATTCCTTTAATACTACCTTTGGAGTTGCTCAAACACACACTGACTTAGAAGGAGTTAATATAGCCATTTATAATGATAATGGCATATTAACAAGTAGTGAAATTGCTTTGAGACATATGTTTGAGTGGATGAATGCCACAGTAAGCAATATAAATGTAGATGAAATACTCAATGGTAACCTAAATGATTGTGATATCTTAGTCTATCCAGGAGGATATTACACAACATACTCCGCTTCATTAGGGGAGGAAGGTAGAGAGATTGTTAAACGTTTTATTAAAAATGGTGGTTCTTATTTCGGTATCTGTGGTGGTGCTAAGTTAGGTATTAATGGACTTAATCTTATCGATGGTTCCTTTAGGTCCACCAGTCCAGAACTCCCTTCAGGTGCTTATATATTGGAGATGAATGTAAATCGAAATTCAACGGGACCAGATCTTTCAGATGAACCAGCTTCTTATCATACACTTTATTGGAATGCAGAATACTACTATTCTGAAGATATGTCTAATATTAATCCTATAATGACATATCAACATAACGATCAGCCCGGTATGATTATTTTCCGATGTGGAAGTGGTACCGTGTTTTTGTCCCAACCTCACGCAGAATATGAAGAGAACAGTGATAGAGATGGAACGTCAGATTATGATTCTTATGATGATCCAGATTCTGAATGGGATTTATTCCTTAAGGTCTCTCTTTGGCTTTATGAAGCTTCCACAACAATACCTAAAGATAATTGGACTCCATTACTCATTGCTGTTTCAATAATAATTCCTGCTATTGCAGGCATTGGTATTACTGTTTTCGTCATAAGTCGACGACGTGAGAGATAATTAATTAGGGAAAATAGATTAATTAAATTATTTAATTAAGGAGAGCTGTTTTTACACTGATGAGTGGTTTATATAAAAAAAGCGATAAGTTTTTATAAGTCAATTCCCATTTGTAAATTGTAGATTGACAAAATTAATTACTTAGGTGAATCAATTGTCGGATGATTTTGATGATATTATTGATAAAATTAAGAAATATTTTAAATTAGATTCAGACATATTTGATGTGGATTTTTTATTTATTCCAGAATCGGAAAATAATTTAAACTTTAAACCTAAAAATCAAAAAATAAAGGGGTTTAAGGTATCATATCATTTTGAAAAAGGTATGAAAGAACCTGAATTTAAAATTGAAGGAAATATTGATGAGCAAAAAATCCGAGAATATTTGAAAAATATCGATTCATCAAAGTATCCTGGTTTTGAAAAACTCGTTAAAATGAAAGCGAAGGACGAAATTGATGCCGGTAAACTTTCATTAGAAATTCCAGAACAATATAAAGATCAAATAGATTTAGAACCGCATGCGGAAATTAATTATTATAAAGATTATACTGAAATCGTCTTTGATATTCCTGGAATCAGTGAAGAAGATGTTAAAATTGATATAACTGAAGGGGGTAATAATTTAAGGTTTGTTGCAGAAAACATTAAAAGGAGATATAGTAAAAACTTTGATTTACCCTTTAGACATTCTACTAAGGATTGTAAGATAGAAGTAAAGAATGGATTAGCAATTATTAGAATTAAGAAATTAGATAAATAGAAATTAAAATGAAAATTACTATTATTTATTGAAAATTTAATAAAAAATGAAAGTGGCATAAAAGAATGAGTGGAATAACTCGGGAATATAAGGGAAATGGAAGAAAACTCAGAGTTAAGGATGCTTATAAAGGTGATGCAGGGAGAGGAAGGATAAGAATAGACCCAGATGTAATTAATGAACTTGAACTTAGAACTGGTGATGTAATTGAAATTGCTCATCAAGCAGTAGAGAAAAAAACAGCAGCACTATTATATCCTGGGAAGATTGAGGATAAAGGTACAAATACAATTAGAATGGATTCATCATTAAGGAGGAATATTGGTGCTTCTTTGGATGATATTGTGGAAATTCGCAGAATTGAAGCCAGTTTAGCTGATAGAATCACATTTGCTGGATTAGAAGAATCAATTATTTTAAGAACTCCTCAACAATTGACTCAGATATTAGAAAATCGGGTTGTTACAAGAGGAGACATTTTAAGTTTTAATGCTATGGGTCGTAGAATAGATTTTGTAGTTGTTGATTATTTTCCTAAAGCGGATGCTGTTAGAATTGATTTAGATACTAAAATTACTATTTCAGAAAAAACTAGTAAAGAACTTGAGGAATTAGAAAGAAGGAAAGTCACATATGAAGATATTGGTGGTTTGGAAGAAGAGATCCAGAAAATTCGTGAAATGATTGAATTACCTATAAGACACCCTGAATTATTCAAAAGAATTGGAATTGAGCCTCCCAAAGGGGTGCTACTCCATGGTCCACCAGGCACAGGAAAAACTTTATTGGCAAGAGCTGTTGCAGGAGAAACCGACGCTCATTTTGAAACAATAAGTGGACCAGAAATTATGAGCAAGTTTTATGGTCAAAGCGAAGAAAATCTGCGTAAAGTCTTCGAAAAAGCTAAAGAAATGGCGCCTTCAATAATCTTCATAGATGAGTTAGATTCAATAGCACCTAAAAGGGGGGAAGTAACAGGTGAAGTTGAAAGAAGAGTGGTTGCTCAATTATTATCATTATTAGATGGTTTAGAAGGGAGAGGGGAAGTTATAGTTATTGGTGCAACAAATAGAGTGAATGATATAGATCCTGCTCTAAGACGCCCTGGGAGGTTTGATAGAGAGATTGAAATTGGAGTTCCTGATACAGATGGGCGGTATGAAATCTTATTGATTCATACACGTGGTATGCCTTTGCATAGCAATGTTGATCTTCGTCTTATTGCTGAAAAGACACATGGATTTGTAGGAGCAGATATAGAAGCCTTAGCAAAAGAAGCAGCAATGTTAGCGATAAGAGAATTATTACCCAAAATTAATTTGGATAAACCAATACCTGTTGAGATTTTAATGGAACTTCAAATTAAAATGAAACATTTTGAATCAGCAAGAACTGGTATTGAACCTTCGGCTTTAAGGGAAGTATTAATTACTCAACCTACTGAAACATGGGATGATATTGGTGGTTTGGAGGATGCTAAGCAACAACTGAAAGAAGTAATAGAGTGGCCTTTAAAATATCCAGAATTATATAAACATTTAAGTTCTAAACCGCCTAGTGGTATATTACTTTTTGGCCCTCCAGGTACAGGGAAAACACTTTTAGCTAAAGCTTTAGCTCATGAAAGTGAAGTTAACTTTATATCAGTCAAAGGACCTGAATTTTTATCCAAATGGGTAGGAGAAAGTGAAAAAGCAGTAAGAGAAACATTTCGAAAGGCAAGATCTGCTGCTCCTTGTATAATCTTCTTTGATGAAATTGACGCTATAGCAGGAATTAGAGGTAGATTTGCTAGTTCCCAAGTAACCGAACAAGTTGTTTCACAATTACTAACAGAAATGGATGGTTTAGAAGGTTTAAAAGATGTTATTTTACTAGCCGCAACAAATCGAGCAGATATGCTTGATCCTGCATTATTACGCTCTGGACGATTTGGTCGCCATATTGAGATTCCTATGCCAGATAAGGAAGCTCGTATAGAAATATTCAAGATTCATCTTAAAAATAAACCTTTAGCTGAAGATGTAGATATCGAACAAATGGCCCAGGATCTAGAGGCATATACAGGGGCAGATATTCAAGCAATTAGTGAAGAAGCCACCCTTTTAACAATTCGTAAAGCAGTGTCAGATACGAATATAAATACTCAAAATGCTGATTCAGTAAAAGTTGTAAAAATTTCAAAATCCGAATTTAAGGAGGCTACTGAAAAAATTTTGAAATCAGCTGATAAAGCTAAAAAGTCTCAGGAAATGTATGCAAAAGAACCATCAGAAGACTTATATCGTTAAAAATTATTAAAAAATTTAATTGAATCAAGACAAAGAGAAGTGATTTTAATGGAGTTAAAAGAACAAGAAGGAGAAAATGTCTTTCTTAATATAGATAGTTTACTTGAAATATTAGGTAATCCCACAAGACGAATAATCCTTGCTAAATTAGCTAAAGTTCCATTAGGGGCCTCGGAATTAGCAGCTTCATTTGGTAAAAAAATTTCTAGGCAAGCAATTCATAGTCAACTTAAAATGTTGTCTGATTATGATATAATAGAAAGTTTTGGTGAAGATCCAAGAAATATCAAATATCGAATTAATAGTAATTTATCTTTAAGAATTGATATCACTCCAGACTATTATAATATACATTACAATGTATCTAAAATTGATGATACTAGAGAAAATTTAATGCTAACAGGTACTGGATTTGATATAGATTATAAAAAACTCAAACAACCTAATAAAAAACTTAGATTTTTAGGGGAAAAAATTAAAGAAATTGAACAGAATTTAAGCAGTTTAGAACGAGAAAGAAATGTTCTATTACATAACAAAGAATGTTTCATAATAGAATTAAAAAATATCATCCGTGACCAATATGAAGAATACCTGAAAACAAAAGAACAACCTAATTTAGAGAAAGAAATATTCTATACTCTCTTTTACAATCCAATAAAATATTTCGATAGAATAAACATAGATAAATTATTGGATGATATGTTCTTTTCAGAAATGGGCCCTATTAGAAGAGACCAACATAAAGTATCTATAAGACATCTCCTTAAAGATTTGTCAAGTTTGATGGATTTTCTAAGAGAGGATGAGGAAGATTTTTGGTTCTTCGATATATAATTATGTTTTTTAAAATTAAAATATCTAGTTTAATTATTTGAAAAATGAGTTTAAAAGAATTAAAGAAAAAAATGCCCGAAATATTCAAACGGGTTAAAAAAGATGTATTAAATGTTTATGGGCGTCATCGGGCAGGTTTAAGCTTGGGAATTGTTGAAATGGGAATGTATAGAGGTGGTTTTATAGGAGGAATGCATTTCAGCCCTGGAACAGATATCGTAATGAATAAGACTCCTTTAGAAATTATTTTAAGAGAAAATCCATTTGAAATCGTATGGGCTTATACCTATCATATTCTATTGCATGAATATATTCATTCATTAGGGATTCTAGATGAACAACAATGTAGAATCATAACACTTAGAATAAGTGAGAACGTTTTTAAGGATGCTGAACATCCTGCAGTAATATTAGCTAAAAATGGTATTGGAGCTTATTTTCCAAACTTACCTTTAATTTATGCTCCACCAGATCTTAGTCCTGATGGGATTCCAATTGAATATATACATAATTTTGATCAAGAGAGCTATGATTATTACTCATAATAGGTCTAATATGTCATAATTAACAAATTCATCCTCTTTTTATTGATCTAAAAGACATTATAAAAATATTCAGGTTTTTTACATTAAAATTTCATTAAGGATGCCTAATAATTTTTTATGAGAAAATGGCTTATCCAAAAATCCCTTAGCTCCATAAGAATAGACCTCTTCTTTAATTGATTTGTCTGCACTAGCAAATATTATTCTAGAATTATGATCAATCTCTAGGATTTCTTTTAAAGCATCTAGACCATTTTTTATTGGCATCCTATAATCTAAAATTATAATGTCTGGTTTTTCAGGAAAACTTTTAAACATCTTAATTGCTTCTTCGCCATTATTAGCAATGCCTAGAACTTTAAACCCAGACATTTCCAATAAGAGTTCATATAACCGTTGAAGATCTCTATCATCTTCAGCAATAAAGATTGTTTTTATTTCTATATCACCTTTAGAATCCTTAACTCTACTCGCTAACCTGTTATATTAAAATACTGAAATATAGAATTTGTTACTCATTAACTTTTTTAAACCCATTACAGAAATTATAATATTTATGCTTTAACATATAACAAATTAGAACCATTTTTTAATGTATAAAAATATAAATTTCAAATACGGTTAAAAAGCATTATCGTAAATTTTTTTTATGCTTTACATTTACATGAATTTAGAACAATTACATTAAACAAAAAAAGGGAATAAAATTTCGCAAGCATCATCAGATGATGAAAATATTGATGACAAAATAGAATCAATTGAGAAAAGTATAGTAATCACTCCAGAAGAATTAATTTTAAATTGGAAATTTCAAAATGTTGATAAAAAACTTTCATATGACATAAAAAAATGTATTGGATGCTCCTTATGTAAAATTATTTGTCCTGTTGATGCTATTGAACTGGGTCCAATTCCAGATATTGCTCAAGGAATATTAGATGAAAGTAATCCAAAAATTCTAATAGATCATGAAAGATGCTGTTATTGTATGTTATGCGCTATAATCTGCCCTAATGACGCATTTCATGAAAATATCACACCTAGGGAACAAATTAATCTTGATGAATATCCTTCAATTGGTCAGTTTTATAAAATTGATATGAAGAAATGTATTGAAGATTCTAAAAATGAAACATGTCAATTTTGTATATCTACAAGAGATAGAAATCAAATTAAGGATTTTTTTAAACTTCAAAAAGAATGCCCCGAAAATTGTTTTTCAATAGATTCTCCTATAAAAGGAGAAGTTATTATAAAAAAAAACATGCTTCACAAGTGCGATCCTCAAGGATGTAAAGCGTGTGTCAATATATGCCCTACAGAGTCATTTTTTATTCCTGAAAGTGCTGAAGATGTTAAAAAATATGGCAAAATTGCCTGCAATGAAGACGTGTGTTTTTATTGTGGAGCTTGTGAAAATTCTTGCCCTGATGATTTAATCTTAGTTGATCGAAAAGATTTAGTGATTATAGAACCAAAAAAAAAGGGAAATTATCCTTGGATTCAAGGTTGGATAAATAGTATTAAAGAAATATTCAGAAAAGCGTTAATTCAAGGTAAACAACAAACTCAGATCCCTATTATTGAAGAAGAAGTTAGAAAAGAAAAAGAAAAAATTGAAGAAGCTATCCCTCAATTATCAAAGGAAGATAAAAAAAAATTGAATGAATTAAATGAGAAAATTCAATTGTTCCTTAAATCTTCAAAAGTAAGATATTGGATTACCGATAAAAAAATCGAAAAAATTACTGAAGAATTGAAGAAATTCTTAAAATAAATTATCTTATTCTTTTTGAAATTTTGAATGAAAGTATACTAGGTATAAACATAACGGCGAAAATTAAAACATATAAATTCGCTGGTATACTTATATAAGGATTTAAAGAAAATAAAACAAAAATTAAAGGAATTAATAACCAAAATATAAATATTTTCCATTTCACATTTAACTTTATTAATGGTTTAAATAATAAATTCATATTAATGGAGATTATGTAATAGAAGAATCCTAAAAATAAAAATCCTGGTATTAAGAACACCCAATTAGAAATTTGAGCATAATTAGCGATATTCTGAATATCACCAAAATTTAATAAACTCCCAATTAATAAATAACCGGTTGAATTCATAAACGCCCAAAATCCATACCAGTAGGCGGAATGGAGTGTAACAAATGTTATAATTGAATTTATTTCCCTTTTTCTTATTACATAATATATAATAAAATTGCTAGAAATCGCGGCTATCAGACAAGTAATAATCCCTCCACTTGCCATTAATGCTCTTGAAATGTTACTTGCCCCTATTGGGAATAAAACTGATGCATGTCCAAATTCTAAAGGCCAAATCCATGAAACATAATAACTTATCGGTTGAGCTCCAACTAAAAAGCCAATTCCACAATGTCCAAGAAATTCATGAGTCCATTCTGATACATACTTCATTAAAAAAGAAATTGGGGCTATGCTTAATATTAAAATTAAGATCCTTTTCAATTGCGAATTATTGGATTTCAACCATGCTATTTCTAAATCTTTAGGCTCCAAATTATTATACCTATTAATAATGTTTTTTTTTTACTTTACAAATTTAATTATTTATTGGAACTATAAAAATCTCTAATACATTTTTTTTGGAAAATAATACAATTTAACTGATTTTTTTTTGTTAATTTATTTTTCACTGCTATTTTTAATTTTGGTTAATTATTCGCCAACTAAAATAATCCATGTTTAAATATATAGGCTAATAACTACATTAAATGTTAGTATGAATATCAGAGTGTAAATAAATGAAATTAGTTTTGAAAATTAAACCTAATAAACATTCTAAAACAAAAAGGATTGTTGCTTGGATACAAAAGGGTTCGGATTTAGACAATGACCTTATTCAAATCTTTCAAGTTTTTAAAGATGATATTAAAATATCAAAATTTAGTAAATTTCTAAGATATTATGTTGTAACTTCTGATAATCCAGCAATTATCTTGAACATTTTTTCAACCATTCAAGAAATATTACCTGAAGTCTACTTTATTGAAGAAGATTCAATTGAAGTTGAAGATTTTATAGATGAACATAGATTGTATTGAGACTAAATAAAGAGGAATTATATGGGAGAGGGGGGATTTGAACCCCCGACCCCTAGGTCCCAAACCTAGAATCATGCTATAGAGAAACACCCTATAGTATCATACCAAGCTAGACTACCCTCCCATTGCTAAATAAGCTTTCCATATTAGCGATTTTCTTTTATCTAAAGAGATGGTATAATCAAATATATATTTTAGTATAAAAAATACTTATTATATAATACAAATAATAAAAATTAAAATATTTTTTCAATTTGAATTTTAAATTTTGAAAAAAAGTTGTTTTATTCTTTATGTATCGGGAGTGTAAAGCAAAATTTCGCTCCTTTATTTCTTCCCTCAGATTCGACCCAAATTTTTCCACCATGTAATTCTATGATCTTTTTGGCAGTATATAGTCCCATTCCTGTTCCTTCTGTACCAATATCCCAACCTTGGCCATATCGTTCAATCTTTCCAAATTGTTTAAAAATTTTCTTTTGTTCATCCTCAGATAACCCAATTCCATTATCTTGAACACAAATATATGCAAAACCTTCTGTTTCTTTAGCTTTAATCTTTATTTCTCCAAAGGGAGGAGAATACTTTATCGCATTTATTATCAAATGTGAAAAAACATCATATATCCTCTCTTTTTCAAAAGAAACAATTAATTTATCAGGTATATCAAGTATTATATTATGATTTCTTGTTTTTGCTAAGCCACGTAAACTTTTTACACAAAATCTTATTAAAAACGATAGATCTTCTTCTTTGGGTTTAAATTGAATCTTTCCTGATTCTAATAGTGATGTTTCTAAAAGTTTATTAATAATTGTCTCCAGTTGCTCAGTCCCTTGTTTTATTTCTCCTAAAATAGAGAATACTTCATTACCAAAATCTTCCTTATATAAATCTAGTAGCAGATCAGTGAATCCTTTGATTGAAATGAGTGGTGTTTTTAATTCATGAGAAGTTCTCTCGAGTAATTCTGTTTTTAATCTACTAATCTCTCTTAATTCCTTTTCTGCTTTTTTTCTTTCAGTGATATCCCTTATTATTGCCATTATATAATCTCTATTTTCTAACCTAAAACTACTTAAAGAGATTTCAGCATCAAAGAGCGTACTATCTTTTTTAAGATGTTTCCAGTAAAATCTTTGAGCTTCTCCTGAAATTGCTCTTTTAATAAGTTCAGCTGCTTTCTCCATTGAATCTCTACCATCTGGTTGCTTTTGCGGGGAGATCTTTCCTGGAGAGAGTCCAATAATTTCATTTTTATTATCATAGCCAAATACTTTGACAGCTTTATTATTACATTCAATAATTTTCACATCATCCAGTATTGCAATGGGATCACTGGCACCAGTAAAAATCATTCGGTACTTTTCTTCAGATTCTTTTAATTTCTGTTCAGCTATTTTACGCTCGGTAACATCATCATAGACAGCTATAATTTCTCCTGAGGGTAATTTATAAACGTAATTTTCTCTCCACCCTTTAATTCTATTATCTTTATAAAGAGTAATGGGATGGATTTCGGACTTACCACTTTTCCATACCCTCTGAAACACCTCAAAAAGTCCAAATTTTTTTACACTCGGAAACACTTCAGTAACTTTTTTTCCAATAAGATTTTCTTTTTTTATACCATCAATCCTTTCACCGGCTAAATTAAAATCTTTAAATATAAAATCTAGGCCATCCTTAATCGCTTTATAGACAGCAACACCGCTTTTCATATTATTAAAAAGCTCTCTATACTTTTCCTCTGATTCTTTTAAGTTCTTTTGTGTTTCTTTTTTTTCAGAGACTTCTACAAGAGTAGCTATAATTGCGTTTTTTCCATCGTATTGAATAATCTTTGAATAAATATCCATCCATTTCATTTTGCCTTCTTTAGTATAAATTCTATACTCTCGAGATGGATATTCATCAATTATCCCCTGTTGTCTGCGAGCTAAGCGTTCTATAGCAAGTGATCTGTCTTCTGGATGAACTACGCTGAATAATTCATTTAAAGACCAATTTTTAATTTCTTCAGAAGAATACCCTAATATATTTGTTATTGTTTTATTAATGTATTTTATTTTAGAGTCTTGTATAATACAAATTCCCATAAATGATTGTTCCGTTATCTGCTTAAACTTGTGTTCAGACTCGCTTAATTTTTCTTCAGCTATTTTTTGTTGAGAGATATCTCTCAATACTCCAATAATTTTTGTCTTATTATTTATTTTTACCAAAGAACCTTTTGCACGAACAGGAATATAATGCCCCTTTTTATGTCTAACTCTATACTCGATCGATATTATTTCCTCCCCTTTAATTGCCTTCTCAAAAGAAGACATAATCCTTTCCATATCATCAGGATGTATATAACTGAAAAATCGCTTGCCTATTATTTCCTCAGGGATATATCCGAATATATCGTAAACTCTTGGACTAATATATGAAAAGATTCCATCTAAGTCTGTTTCAGCAATAACATCTAAAATATTATTAATTAGAAATTGATATTTTTCTTCAGATTCTTTGAGAATACTACCAATTTCAACCAATATTAGCCCAACCCGAGTTAATATACTTTATAAAATTGAAAAATTGGATCGTTACGAATTATTTAGAAGTAAGTTTTTTATTTAATAGTTAGTATCTATAATATTCAAATGAAAAAAATTGTTAATTTATTAAAAATAGGACAACTAGATCAGGCTATTTTTGAGAAATTAAAAAAGGAATTAGAATACATTTTTAGAGAATTTAATATTTCTGTTGACTCTCTAAATGATCTAATTCCCATCGAAAATTCAGAATATAATATCAAAAGAAATCAATATAATGCTTCTAAAATCTTAGACAAAATTAATATTTACGTACAAGGTAGGGGATTTTTTCGAGTTTTAGGCATTGTTGATAAAGATATATTTACCAGTTCTTTAAATTTTGTATTTGGACTAGCAATGAGCCCATATAATAATAAAACAAGAATTACAGTTATATCTTTAATTTCTATAACCAGACTCAGAGAATCTTTTTATAGAAGACCTGAAGATGCGGTTTTGTTTGAAAAACGGATTTTAAAAGAAGCAATTCATGAATTAGGTCATACTTTTGGTTTACCTCATTGTTATAACTTTTGTATTATGAGGTTTTCAAACTCTATAGCCGATACAGATTATAAACCCTCATCATTTTGTAAATCTTGCCTAGGTAAATTAAGAAACTTTTTCAAGAATTTATAATAATTCTTTTAAAAATCTCCGTTCAAATGTATTATAAAGTTCTTCACTTATTTTAGATATTTTCTTATTACTTTTTACTAATTTTACTAAATCGGAAGGAATATTTTTTAAACCAAAATAAGCACCAGCTAAACTTCCACCAATTGCTCCAACCGTATCACTATCCCCACCAGCAGTTGCAAGCTCGTATATGCACTCTCTAAAAGAAGCTAATTTTTTTAAAAAGATAAAAATCGAACAAACAACAGTACTTATAGTATATGGATGGACGAATGCTTTACCTAAATATTGCTCGATGAAATAAGGAGATTTTACTCCCGCCTGAGAAAACTTTATTAACCCTGCTTCAATGGGCATGTCTAAATTTGATTTCAATTTAAGTAGGATTTCAGTGAAATCCTTCCATATCTCATCTTGAGAGTTAGAAATTGAACTAGTTATAACATTAAAAAACTCTTCAATAGAGAAACCAGTATCAGGATTTTTCATAATTAGATAAGCAATAGCACGAGCAATGACAATAGCTCCTGCAGAAGCCGCTGGATGAGAGTGGGTAATTATACTAGATTTTAATGCTGCTGTTTTTAATGCTTTAGGATCTTTACAGTAAAATAATCCTATCGGACTAATTCTCATAGCTGTACCATTTCCCCCAGAATTCGAAGCAGCTTGTTCCCAATTAACACCATACTTTAATTTACGAATAGAAGAAATGCAACCATAACCCGGACCAATAGGAGGATCATCTAACCAATTTATAAATTCTCTGATGACATAATCAATTTTAAATCCATTGCCTTTAATTAGTGCCTTTGCAAGATGCAAAGTTAACTGGGTGTCGTCTGTATATGTTCTAAATATATCTTTGTTTTTCTGAATAAACAAACCAAAATCATTAAAATATGAATAAATCTGTGTACGAATTTTACCCTCAAAAGGATGACCCAAAGTATCTCCTATTGCTACTCCTAATAAGCAACCTTGGAACTTATCTAATAGATTTATATCCATAATAACTCATAACTTTTTTTCTTTAAATAATAATAATATATAATAAATAGAAATCAATTTTAAAAAAAAT
The DNA here is from genome assembly GCA_048885705.1 of Candidatus Hermodarchaeota archaeon. Taxonomy (GTDB): domain Archaea; phylum Asgardarchaeota; class Lokiarchaeia; order Sigyniarchaeales; family SOKP01; genus Loki-b32. The sequence continues at coordinate 20,029 of JBHLLJ010000010.1, forward strand.
AAATTGTTATTAAAAATGCTTATATAGGAAACTTACTAATAAGTTTCTTAATTTAATATTAAAATGAATGAGGATGATTCAAATGTCTAAAATAGATAAACTGAAAAATGTAATAACTGCTATGATCACACCATTTAAAGAAGATTTATCATTAGATGAGGAAAAATATAGAGAATTCATTCGATTTCAGATTGATAATGGGTGTCAAATATTAACTATGGGGACAACAGGAGAAAGCGCAACAATGTCTCACGAAGAGCATCATATTGCTATGGATATAGCTGTCGATGAGGCTAAAAAGAGTAATAAAAATCCATTCGTTTTAGCTGGAACAGGAAGTAATTCAACTAAAGAATCTATTTCTTTATCTCAATATGCTGAAAAAATAGGAACAGATGGAATATTACTTGTCGTACCCTATTATAATAAACCAGCCCAACATTCTTTAATAGATCATTTTTCAGCAATAGCAGATTCAGTATCTCTTCCAATAATTTTATATAACGTTCCAAGTCGTACAGGAACGAATTTAGAGCCTGAAACATTGTCCAAACTGGCACATACAAAAGATAATATTATAGGGATAAAATGTGCTAGCGGAAATATAGATCAAATTACAAAAATTATTAAAACTACTCCTGATGACTTTATAGTTTTAAGTGGTGATGATGGTTTAACATTCCATATAATGGCTTTAGGGGGGAAAGGAGTAATAAGCGTGGCTTCAAATATTATTCCATCAAAATTGGTGGAATTTACTAACAGTATGCTTAATAATGATTGGAATAAAGCAAGAAGGATGCAATTAGAGCTATATGATTTATTTAAAGTACTTTTCATTGAGACAAATCCTGGACCTGTAAAATTTGCTGCAGAAGTTATGAATCTCATGAATAAAAGGATGCGTTTACCCCTTACTCCTCCATTAGAAGAGAATCAAATCAAAATAAAAAGAGTATTAGACAATTTAAACCTAAAATAATGCATTTTGGTAGATTGTAAATTGATTAAATTATTAATTTTAGGACCTACAGGAGTAATGGGCAAACTAATTAGTAGATTAGCTTTAGAGGATGATCAAATCGAAGTAGTCGCGGCTTGTGATGTTAATCATATTGGTGATAAATTAGGTTTTATAATAGGTGTGAATGATCCAAATGAAATAGAAATAAAAGATGTAAATAATCTTCAAGAAGTAATTAATGAAGCACGCCCAGATGTAGCAGTAGACTTTACTTTACCAAAAGCAACTGAAAAGAATTGCTTAATATGTGTACAAAATGGAATAAAATGTGTAATCGGAACAACTGCATTATCAGAAGAATTTTTAAGTAAATTTAAAGAACTTGTAAAAGAAAATAAAGTGCCAGCAGTTATATCACCAAACATGGCAACGGGTGTAAATTTAATTTTTAAGATGGCAGCATTATTAGCTAATTTTTTGGTTGATTGGGATATTGAAGTATTAGAAGCGCACCATCATAGGAAAATTGATGCTCCAAGTGGTACTGCATTAAAAATAGGACAGGTAATAAGTAATGCCCTGGGCTCTGATTTTAATGAAATAGCTAAGTTTGGTCGTAGTAAAGGGATTAATAAACGCTCAATTGGAGCAAAAAATGAGATTGGTATTCATTCTATTAGAGCAGGGGATATTGTTGGAGATCATACAATATTATATGCTGGACCTGGAGAACGGATTGAATTGAAACATCAAGCTCATAGCAGAGAATGTTTCGCTAACGGAGCCATAAAGGCAATCAAATTTATTGCACAAGCAAAAGAAAATAAGATTTATTCAACAAATGAAGTATTGGGTTTGTAAAAATAAACTCATTTGCCAATTATTTGAATAATTAAGATAAAATTATAAAAGGTATCAGTGCAGATCAGTATTTTCATCAATCTCCTTAGCATATTTACTAAACGTAGATTTCATAACGCCAACACTTCATCGAGAATAATAAGGGGTATCCAAGCCCTAATACTCTCACTTTATATAATTTTATCTCAATTTTAAAATAAGAAAATCAAATTTTTATTTTTAATGTTTTATCTAATTAAAAACTTCTATTTCAGATGATCTGGAATTGATTGCCCTCGAATTAGATCATCGAAAGTCTCATTATTTCGTATTTTAAAAACATTTCCTTTACTTATTAAGAGCTCGGCTGGTCTTGGTCTTGAATTATAAGGACTACTCATAGTATAGCCGTAAGCGCCAGCATCTAAGATTGCTAAATAATCTCCTTCATTTAATTCTGGTAATTCCCTTTCTTTTCCAAGAACATCACCAGATTCACAAATTGGTCCAGCAATATCATATTTTAAACTGTTTTCCATAATTTTTTCTTTACAAGCAATAATATGATGATAAGATCCATATAGAGTAGGTCGTATTAAAGTATTGAATCCCGCATCTATTCCAGCAAATAATTTAAAGCCATTATCCTTTATTGTATTAATTTGCGTCAAAATAATGCTTGCTTCAGCAGAAATATATCGTCCTGGTTCAATAAAGAGAAACGGAGTTCCAATCTCTCCGTTTTCAACAACTTCCTTGAAGTTGTTTATTACAATTTCACTATACTTTTTTAAATCAATAGGATTTTTTTCAGGATGGTAAGGAATCCCAAGACCACCGCCAAAATCTACAAATTCGAATTGAATTCCTAAAGATTTAACTATCTTATCAATTATATTCAAAAATTTTATATTAGGTTTTTCAAAATCATTAGCATCTATAATTCCTGACCCTATATGTTGGTGAATTCCGAATTTTTTAAAGCCTAATTGTTTTGCCTTTGAATATGCTTCAATAATTTGATTTTCTAAAATACCAAATTTTATGTCTTTCCCTGCAGTTATTGTATGAGCGTGGTGACCAGCTCCAAATTCTGGATTAAATCTAAATGAAATAATATTTTTTTCCTTACCTTGCTTTTCAAGAATTTTATTTAACCTAATTAACTGGCTGTAGCTATCTAAGTTAATCAAGATATTTCTCTCAACAGCAAATTCAAAATCTTTATTTGTAAACATATTTCCTGTGTAAATGATCTGATCCGGTAAAATACCTGATTTCAAGCACGTATAGATTTCTCCTATAGAAGAACAATCAAAATTCGATCCTTCAGAATTCAAAATGCGTAAAATCGAAATATTTGTATTCGCTTTCACAGCATAATATATCTTATTTTTCTTATATACTGAATTTAGAGTATCTTTTAATTGATGATACCTCTTTCTAATTATTTCTTCATTTATAATATATATTGGAGTACCAAACTCTTCCGCTAATTTTATTATATTTACATTAGCATAGTTTAAGATTCCATCTTTATACTCTAAATATTTACTACTCAACCAATCAATATAATTCATAAGATTATAAACCATTAGATTTCTATTTTTTCAATCACACCATTAAAAACTTTCTCAATAGGGCCTTCCATAAGAACTTTTCCTCTTGTATAGGTTATCTTCAAATCTCCTCCATCGTTATGTATTATTATAGGCACATTCTCATCAAATATTCCTAGGATTGTCCCCGCAACAACAGTCGCACAAGCTCCAGTACCACATGATTTTGTAATACCAACCCCTCTTTCAAAAACTCTTACAATAGCTTCATTTTTAGAAGTGGTTTTAACAAACTCAACATTTGTTTTATTTGGAAAGTGTTCGTTCGATTCGATTGTGGCTCCATACCTATTTAATTCATCATCATTGAAAACTTCTTCTACAAACACAACTGCATGTGGATTTCCCATAGAAATAGCCGTAAATCTAAAAATCTTATCAAGTATTACTATTGGTTCATTAACACATTGCTCCACTGAACTATCTAATACGACAGGTATTTCTTCGCAATTTAGAATCGGAGGTCCCATGTCAATCTCCACATTCTTAACCTTCTCATCAATTATTGATAATGTTGCAACCATAATACCCTTAAGAGTTTCTATCATAATCTTGTCTTTCTTAACGATATTATTTTCATAGATATATTTTGAAAAACACCTGATCCCATTCCCACACATCTCAGCTTCTAATCCATCATTATTGAATATTCTCATCGTAATATCCGCATCTTTTGACTTACATACAAAAATTAAACCATCTGCTCCAATCGAAAAATGAATTTCACATAATTTAATTGCTAATGCTGACTTTTTATCCTCTGGAATCGCCCACTTAATATCATTAATAATTATATAATCATTCCCTAAACCATGGTATTTTTCAAATTCTAAATTTTCTAAAATTAATGGCTCCATGAAATATCTAATATATTTGCTATTGACAATAATATTAAATTTTATTTATAATTGAAAAAAATTTCTAAAGTGAATATTAATTAAAACTTATAATTATTATATTATATATTTTTATCAGAATAGTTATGGTAAGTTTCACAATGAACTATAAAAAGATATCACTGTCAATTCTTTTACTTTTAATGATAATTCCGATAAACAATGTTATGGCATTTACCTATGTAGATAATATAAAAAACGGAAACTATATTTTTTTCCTAACTGACTTAGAAATTGATAATAACATTGAACTTAATATTACTCATACTGGGAGTGGAAATTTTACACTATTTTTATTTAACATAAGACCTGTGCAATCTTATGTAAACAATGACAACACTCTAGATCAAAATATTTTTAATCATACAATTACCCATAGTGTAGAGGATAATCCATACATTAACTATACTGCTCCATTAGAAAAAATCTATTATATTGAGATAATATTAGTTACCGGTGGACCAGATACCTTCTTTCTAACATCTACTATAACTTATAGTAATGGTACACTAATTGATAAAGAATTAACCAGATACTACCTTCCGATAATACCTAGTTTCCCTCTAGAATATGTGATAACCTCTATAGTGGTTGCTGTGAGTTCTATTTTAATTATATATAAAAAGAAGATGAATAAATAGGGAACCTTTTTAATATATCCAGAAATATCTTCTTCTAAATATTTTTGATAATTTTATCTTATCTCAATATTGGATGAATTAGTTGATAAAATATGTATGAAACTAAACCTTGGTTAAATTTTTATGATAAGCATGTTCCCGAACATATCGATTATCCTAAGACAACAATCTATAACGCTGTAAAGCAGACTGCTGAAAAATATCCTGATTCAATAGCATATGATTTTATGGGATATGAATCCACTTATAGGCAATTGATTGAAGAGATTGATCAATGTGCCAAAGCTTTATATAATATAGGATTAAAACAGGGGGATCGAATGACAATATCTATGCCAACAACTCCTCAAGGAATTATTTGTTTTTATGCAATAAACAAAATTGGGGCTATTGCCAGTATGATCCATCCCTTAAGTCCTCCAAGTCAAATTGAATTTTTTCTAAACCTGAGTAATAGTACACATCTTCTTACTCTCGATATAGTTTATCCCAATGTCGAGAAAATTATTGACAAGACACCATTAAAAATGACAATTCTAACTCAACTTAGTCAAGAACGAGTAGATGTACCTGAAAATCCTAAAATTCAATGGTGGAAATATATAATGGCTAAGTCTTATCCTGAAATCCCTAAATCTAATATGCAACCTGATGATATGGCTGTGGTTCTATACTCAGGGGGAACTACTGGAGTTCCAAAAGGAATAATGCTTTCGAATTTTAACTTTATTGCTGAAGGAATGCAAGTCGCAATATGGATGGATTTATCAGATAAAGATTCAGCTCTTGCAATTCTACCAATATTTCATGGTTTTGGCCTTGGAGTATGTGTAAATGCCATATTTATGGGAGGAGGAAAAAGCATCTTAGTGCCATCATTTACCCCTGAACAAGTCGCTGATTTGATAAAAAGTAAAAATCCTACCTTACTATTTGGAGTTCCAACCCTTTATGAAGCCCTTAGTCGAAATGAAAAATTCCAAAAAACCGATCTTAGTTTCCTAAAAGCTGCATTTTGTGGAGCAGATACTCTCCCACGGACTACAAAAGAGAAATTTGAAAAAATTTGTAGAGATAATGGATCTCAGGTACAACTTAGAGAAGGATATGGGTTAACAGAAGCAGTCACAGGAATTTGTGCCATGCCTTTAGGTGAATATAGGGAAGGAAGTATTGGAATTCCTTTTCCAGATATGTTGATGAAAATTGTAAAGTTAGATACCACTCAAGAAGCTCCAATTGGTCAAGAAGGTGAACTTTGTGTTCAAGGACCGGCAGTAATGTTAGGTTACTTAAATAAACCTGAAGAAACTGCGAAAACTTTAATAAAACATGAAGATGGAAAAATTTGGCTCCATACTGGTGATATTGCAGCAATGGATAAGGATGGATTTTTCTATTTTAAAATTAGATTAAAACGTATGATAAAATCATCTGGCTTTAATGTTTATCCTGCTCAAGTTGAAGATGTTCTATATAAACATCCTGATGTCCTTGAAACATGTGTTATTGGAGTACCTGATGAAAAACAAGTCCAAAAAGTGAAAGCTTTTGTTGTCTTGAAAGATCCTAACAAAGAAAGTAAAGAAATGATAGAAAAATTAATTACTCATTGCCATGAAAATTTAATTAAATGGAGCTGTCCCCGAGAAATTGAATTTAGTAAACAATTACCAAAAACTCTTGTCGGAAAAATTGATTTCAAACTGTTAGAAGAACAAGAAAAAGAAAGATTAAAAACAGCAGGAAAAAAATATAATGAATAAGACTGAATCTAGAATGATATTACGAAATTCGACGTATTCTCTTTTTAAATAATTGTCAATTTTAATAAACAAATTTTAAATTTTTTATAATGTTTTTTTCAATATAATTAAACCTTAATATTCAAAATGTGATGCAATATTTCCTTCGATGAATTAAGTAAAAAATTAGCAGAATTTATGAAAGATACTGAAGAAATCGAACTCCAAGATGTAGACTTGTTTGCTGAATATCTTGAATTTCAAATGTTGCCAAGCATCGTACAAGCTGCTGCTCAAGCGGTATTACCAGGTATTCCAGGGAAGGCGGAATGGACTCCTGCCAAATTTTCACTTGATTTAGAATTTCCCGGGAAAATCGAAACTATTGAATTTGTTCGTTCAAAAGGTAAAAAAGTAACTATTGGTGGAGAAGTAGTTCCTCCTTTTTATAATTTCCTTGGATTAAGCAAGCGAAACCCTAATCCACCACTCGTTACCTATGACGTATTTGACATGGGTGCTAAAATGATGCTTCCAAAACCTATAAAACAAGAATATGGCGATGTTTTAGCAAATCCTGCTCAATGGGCAAAATTTGCAGTCGATAAATTTGGAGCTGAATGCATTACTTTTCATTCATTAGAGATTGATCCTGCCATGGGTAATGCCCCAGTAAAACAGTCAGTCAAATATCTCGAAGAAATCCTTCAAGTTGTTGATGTGCCTGTGATTATTGGATGTTCAGGCAACAAAGAAAAGGATAAGCAACTTTTTGAAGCAACAGCACCAATTACTGAAAGTGAAGTCTTGATGCTTTCTGCTGCAGACAAGGCTACTTGGGAAGATGTAATCCCTCTCGCGGTAAAATATGATCACAATTGCCTACTTTGGACGAGTTTAGACATGAATAACCAGATAAAAATGAATAAAGATGCTTTAGAGTTAGGTTTACCTCGAAACCGAATTGTTATGGACCCAACATGTGCTACTTTGGGGTATGGTATGGAATATTCATTTAGTATTTATCAAAGAATGCGTATTGCTGGATTATTAGGTGAAACTGATTTAGCTTATCCAATAAGTGGGGGTACAACAAATGCTTGGGGTGCTAGAGAAGCTTGGATGTCTGAAAAACAAGCTCCTGAATGGGGTTTGCGTCAATATCGAGGTCCCATTTGGGAAATCATTAATGCTCTTAGTTTAAGTCTTGTAGGCTTAGACCTCGCCATGATGTTCCATCCTGTGGCTGCAAAGCACGTAAAAGAGATCACCGCCCAGTTCTTCGCAGAAATTCCGAAAGTAATGGAAGATAAAGGCTATTATGACTGGGTTTCAGCTAATTTGAAAAGATAATTCTCTATTCTTTTTTTTTTTCTTCATTTTTAGCATAATGAATTCCTAAATTTATCTCCTCATTGAATTTTTCCAATAAAAATACAAAAAATAAACGAGGCAGCTATAGGCAAGTTAAAGTAAATTTGATAATAAATTTATACTTTTAAGGCTTAATTATGTATTAAGTATGAAAGGCTGTAAATATAATTCTTATATTAAGTTAAAATTGGAATACCATGTTAAATAAGATAAAAGCAGGAATTGCTAATATGGCTCTAAAATTCATTTCCGTCGAAACAAAACTCTCCTATATGTTTCTCGAGACGTTTCCCAAAAATATTCGCCCTATTGTTATCCTTCCCGCCGTCAACACAGTCATGCGATACATTGTCCATAAATTGAAAAAGAAGAGTATTCATGGACTTGTTTGCAATGGGAAATTGAATAATATTGATGTGTCCATAATCCAGACGAACATGGGCGGCCCTAGCACAGCAATGATTATGGAAATCCTTAAAATTTGTCATTGTAAGGCTGCTATTCGTGTAGATTTTTGCGGAGGATTAAAGATTACCTTGGAGAATAATCACCCTATAGAGACGGGGTTGACTCTCGGAAGTATGGTTATTCCGAAGACTGTTTTTCTTACTGATGGAACTTCTTTACAATATTTACAGGAAAATGCAACATACTTGACAGACAATCCGTTATTTCAAAATCATGTTATAGAAACTTTAGAAACTTGGAAATATCCAACCCTAAACGGTAGTTATTGGTCGGTAGACAGTCCTGAATCGATTTATGCTATATTTAATAATAATAAGGGGGAACAGAATCGAAGGAAGCGGCAAGATATTCTCTGGAGCTCGGATGCACTTTTTTGTGAACCGCCTGAAGCAATTTACACTTGGAGGTTGCATAAATGTAATTCGGTCGATATGGAGAGTTGTGCAGTATATCTTCTGGGTGCACTATACAAAATACCCGCGATCTCTTTGCTTGGCGTTTCAGATATAATCGATGTTGATGAGTTGAATTTAATGAAAGTAAACAAAATACATCCCGGAATATTAAAATCATTGGATGATGTGTTTCATCTGTTGTCGAAATGCTTACCAATGGTGCACGAATTAGTAGAGAAGAACTAATAAAAATACAGCTCGGAAGGATTATTATGAACGAAAGAGACGAATTTTTTCTACGACGTGCCATCCAATTGGCTAAGCAAGCGCGAGAGGATGGACAGGAACCATTTGGTGCGGTACTAGTAAAAAATAATGATATCGTTGCAGAAGGAGGAAATCAGATTTATATCACTTCTGACCCTACCGCGCATGCTGAAAATGCACTAATCCGGGATTATTGCCAAAGGAACAAACTTATGCACTTGGAAGGATATAGCTTGTATTGTAGTACAGAACCGTGTATGCTTTGCTCAGGAGCAGTGCTTTGTGCGCGGATCACCAAGATCGTTTTTAGCGTTTCACAAAAAATGCTCCATAAAATAAGTGGCGGAACAACCAAAATAGATTGTCGAACCCTTCTTAAACCTTATCAATGGATAGAAATCATCGGTCCTGCATTAATAGAGGAGGGTTTGAAAGTCTTTGAAGGATATCAATTTGAAAAGTCAAACTTAATAAGCTGATGAATGCATACATTAATCATTTAACCGTTTGGACTTCTCACTTTTTTGTTCTTTCTTTTTAAATTTATTACTCAATCTTTGATACTCCTTCAAAAAGAGCTATGAACAAAACTCAAGAGTGATATGTATTACCCTTATTTAATTTAGTAGAATAGAATTAGAAGTATTCATTTTCTTAGGCAAAAAATTTTTGATTTATCAGTAAAAAAATAACGAATCTCTTGTATATTAGTAATTAATTTATTTTATATATCCATTAAGGAGGTTCTACATTTGGACGAGATTCTGTAGCAGGTTTACCGTCTATGCCCCAATGAGCCTTGGGATCCTCATGAACAATGATGTGTACAGCTTGGGGGGGAATATCCATCTCGACAAACACATTAGTTATTCCTGAAATTATTTTTTTTACAATCTCTTCGGAAATTCCTTTCCACATATATACATGAATTATTGGCATATGATATACATCTAATAATTTTATAATAATAAAGAAAAAAAATTAACTTATTATATTTTTTATCTGACTATTAGTACATCACAAGGAGCATTTTTTGAGACTTGGGTTGATATTGTCCCAAGAAATATTGCCTTTATCTTAGAATGGTGTCCTTTACTCCCAATAACGACAAGATCAATATTTTCTTCATTTACTACTTTAAAAATAAATTCATCAGGGCTTAAGTCTTCGATCAATCGAGTTTCAACCGAAGAAATTGATTTATCAAACATTTTTTCGGTTTTTTTCAATAGGTCTTTACCAGCTTCTCTACTTAGTTCTTCAATATTTTGGATAACTTCTAATGGGAAATTTCTATCAGGATAAATAGTCCTAGGAAGCCTATGGTGATTCATTGAATGAAATATAACAATCTTACATTTCCATTCTTTTTGAAATTCTGCAGCTCGTTCAGCAGCATTATTTGCATGAAGGGAACCATCAGTACCAATTAGAATTTTTTTATAGATTTTAAACCACCTCATATTCAAAAATAAATAATTTCAATATTACTAGAATTCAAAAAACTTTAAAGGTATTTCTTGAAAATTTACTTATAAATTTTTAGAAATGGTATAAAAGTTAAGCTGATTGCAGTTAAAATTTTTAAACTATAAGCATTTCCATGAGTCAACAAGTAATTGGTATTCGAAGTATTCATCATTAACTTTAGATCTTGGATTTTTGCGAGTACCTTCAGTTTTTATCAGTTTCCCATTTACTTCAAGTTGTTTTTCACACAAAATTGAATCCGTACTATATATTACAATTTGATAGCCATCTTCTAAATCAAAGTAATTCATATACGGATGCGAATCTATAAAAGCAGTTAGATGTTGCCATATTACTTCACTTAACTTTCCAATAATAGACACATTTTTTCCAACATTACCTTCAAAATCAGAATATTTCGAAATTTCAATCATAACTGTATTAATTTTAAGATATTCTAATTTAAAAGATTTTGAATTGAATCAAACGTCAAAATCTTTAAACTCTATAGAACTAATTAATAAATAGAATAAATGCATTCTAAAAAGGTAGACTCATTTGGATGATAAAGAAGTTGGTAAATATTGGGATAAAAATGCAGAAAATTGGGTAAAACTGTCGAGAATGGGATATGATCGATGTAGAGACTTAATAAATTCCCCTGCTTTTTTCAAAATGCTACCCGATATATCAAAATTGTATGGTCTAGATATTGGATGTGGAGAAGGTTACAATACTAGAATTGCTGCAAAAAAGGGGGCAAAAATGGATGCAATAGATATCTCCAAAACATTTATAAAATATGCAAAAGAAACTGAAGAACAAGAACCATTAGGAATTAAATATCAAATTGCTAATGCGACTAAATTACCATATCCTAATGATAATTTCGATTTTATAATGGCAACTATGAGTATAATGGATATTTCTGACAATGAACAAGCTATTGCTGAAGCCTTTAGAGTGCTAAAATCAGGTGGTTTCTTTCAGTTTTCTATATCTCATCCTTGTTTTGCAATTTCTGATACATCATGGGTACGAAATGAAGAAGGCAGGAGAACAGGATTAATTGTTAGGAATTATTTCAAAAAACTTAATGGTGAAATTGAAGAATGGATATTTGGTGCCGCACCAAAGGACATGACTGAAAAAATGAGAAAATTTAGAATTCCACGATTTAATCGAACATTATCTGAATGGTTAAATTTTTTGATTAAAACAGGTTTTATCTTGGAAGAGTTTTGTGAACCATATGTTGATGATGAAACCTTAGAAAGATTTCCAGAAGAATATCATAGTCGAATAATTCCCTTCTTTTTGATAATTAGATGTCGAAAACCACACAAATAGAAACTCTTTTTTGACTTTTTTGGATACAAAATGCAAATTTTACCTTTTTCCCTTATTAAGATATTTGATATATTCATAAATAGTTGAATTAAAGAAATCACCAGTCTTTCCTGTCTCTACGAAGCCATGTTTTTTATAAAAGGTCCTAGCCCTTTTTAATACTGCTGTTGTATCTAACGTTAAAAACGTGCACTCTTTAGCAATAGCATCATTCTCAACAGTAAATAATAGAGCGGTAGCAGGGCTTTTCATTCCTTGCCATTTAGGGAGTACAGCCATTCCACGAATATGGCCCTCTTCATTATTAATTTTCTGCCATCCAATTGTCCCAATTATATTTTTTCTTTGGTCAATAGCTACATATATTGTCATTTCCCTCATACGTTCTAACACAGCTTCTTCCGACATCACAGTATCATTAAATCCTTTAGGAGTGTAAAAATGACGATATTCTTCAAATGCAGCTAATAAAACCTCATGGATCCCTTTTGCGTCATTAGGCGTAGCTTCACGAATTTCAAAATCAATTTTCATTATTATCCAAAGAAATTAAAAAAGGAATTGGATTTAAATGTTCTATAAAGATTAAGATCCTTCAATTAATATCTTACTTTAGAATGAATTTGAACTTACAAATTTTATCTCCATTAGAAATTCTTTCTAAGGGTACTATTTCTCCTATAACTCCCATTGCTTCTAGCCAGCCTTTATGTCTGAAATTACAAGCACATTTATATTCTGAACTCTCTTTAGATTTTTCTACTTCTTTCCAAATAAAGCATTTCTCAACCAGCGCTAACCCTTCAGATTCAGAATGAACAAGAAATTTGAAATTCATTACTTTAGGAATAATGACGTCCATGAAAGTATTCATTATTTTGAAAATTTCCGAAATAGTATGAATAGATCCTTTTTTAATTCCTAAAGCATCTATAATATATCGAGCTTCAATTTTACCCATTGAAAAGATAACGATTTCGTTTAATTGATTAGCTTCTTTAATCCCATACTTTTTCTTTGATTTTAAAAACCACTGCCCATCATGTTGAGCCCAACACATTTGTAAAATGAACTTCTGAGTCTCTAAAGGGATTGAATATTTATCTTTTAACAATATTTCCATAATGAAAAATTACAGATTTTAGCTTTTATTATTTTTCGATCAATAAAAACTGAATTTTAGTTGAAACTTATGATATTGTACTATACTCAATAGGAGCAATCAATAGAAAAAAAGAAAAAATTGAGTAACATTCATGCCTTCTCAATTTTTAAATAGTATCTTTCTCCTTCGGTTTTATATTCTAATATCTTATCTTCACGTTTATCTAGATATCGCTTAATATTTTCTCCTGCTTCTCCATAATCACCAACCACCTCAAGAATATCTCCCCTTTCCATCTCAAGTAATTCTCTCTTGGTTTTTGCCACAGGCATAGGACATACAAGTCCAGAACAATCTAATTTACGTGAGTTTGTCATTTTATTTACTACCTTGCTATATTATTAACTAAAAATAACATTGTCTGCTTCTACACACATATCTAATAATCCATTCATGGTAGTTTTTTCAATTCCATCTAACAACTCATCTTCAGTTAATCCACGCGCTTTCATGCAGACACCGCAAGCTTTTACATTCGCTCCTTCTGAAATTACATCCGACATCCAGTTTCCCACATTATCATACGTAGTTGGATCTTGATTTTTTTTTCCTACAAAGATTCCATCCTCCACAAGGAAAATATTAACTTTATGCTCATCTAATAAAGCAGTATATGCAAATCTCAGCATTGTGAATGGACGTTCAGAAGTATATGCACCATCAGCTATGATAATAGTGAATGTTTTCTTTTTTTCATTCATTTTTAATTTTATCCACTCGTTTTGAATCTAAAATAAGTTATTATTACAAAAAGAAATCGATTATTTAATAATTTTTTCGTAATGATCTATTAAAAAAATCGATAAATAAATAAGAATTGTTTATCTTATGTTTTAAGTACATTAGAAAAAATTGAATTCGTGGTAAAAATATGAATATTGAATATTTAAGAAATTATATTAAATTATGTCAATACAAAAGTTTTTCAAAGTTAGCAAGAGAACTTCCCATCTCACAAAGCACTTTATCCCATCAAATATCTCAAATAGAAAAAGATTTTGGAGAAGTTGTGCTAATTAATAGAACTACAAAAAAATTTGAGTTAACTAAAGCAGGGGAACTTTTACTTGAATACGCTAAGAAGATTTTGGAAATATATAGTGAATGTAGATTAGAAATTTCTAAATTTAGTGATCGAATAAAGGAAGAAATTATTATTTCCGCCTCAACAATTCCTGGTTCTCATATTTTACCACGATACATAGCAGAATTTCGAAATAAAAATCCCAGTATAAATTTCAAAATATTAATTAATAACTCTCAGAAATCTATTGAACTTTTAAAAAAAGAGATGGTTAATTTTGCTGGAATCGGCAGTTTTATGAACTTTAATGAGAAGGATTTTGACGCGATCAAAATAGGAGAAGATGAATTCAAATTCATATGCTCACCAAAGCATGAATTATTAAAAAGTCATGAAGATACTGTAAATTTCACTGATCTTATTAAATTTCCTTTTGTATGGAGAGAAGAAGGTTCTGGAATGAGAAATACATTTAAACAACAATTCCCAGATTATAAGAAATTGAATATTGAATTAGAAATCAATGATAATGATTCAATCATTTCTACTGTTAGTGAATCTAACTATATTAGTATTATGAGTGAGTTGATGGTCGATAAGGCAGAATCAGCCGGGTTAGTTAAATCTTTAAGAATTAAAAATCATCCGTTCATCGTAAAAAGGCCGCTTTATTTTGTGAAATTAAAAAAAAAACCATTAAGTCAGTTAAAAAAGAAATTTTGGAACGAGTTAGAATCAAAAATCTGAAAAATTAAAAAATAGAGAAAAAAAAGGAAAAATTTACTTAATCAAAACTCCCGCTTGATCGAAGTTTAAGAAGGCAGTAATCTTTTCTTTGAGAGGATAAATCCCTTCTTTAAACAAAGTAATTAAAAATATTACGATAAACACAATTGAGCCTAAACCAGGAGCAAATCCACTTACAACATCTATAAAACTCGATGTGGGATCCCAAGAAAATAGCGTATAAACCAAAGAAAATCCAGCTACCAAAATTGAAATAAAGGAGATTATTGCCGCAGTTCTTTTACTAAGGTTCAAATGTATTGGTCCAAGTTCAAGTCGAAAATATTTTGGTTGTACAATTATTGATAAGATGGTATGACTAATCACTTTTTCTTCGAATTCAATGTATACATTTAAGAATCTTCTCTCACTCTCTTTCTTTTTCATTTTCTTTGTGGATTTTATAGGCATTATTGAAAAAATCATGACAGGGGGATTTACTGCATCTTTTTTAACTTCAACTTTCCCGAATATTGGATGCACTTCAAAACCTTCACCTTCAATTTTGAGGTCTAAAACTGGAGGTTCTTCCTTTGTGGTGACTATTGTAACTGTAGTTTTATACACTGTTTTACCTTCTTCATCAACAATCTTTAATTCTTTATGTGAGAAATACACATAAAACAAGTAACTTCTTTGTTGCATCATAATAGAATAATACTGAAGCCCCATATTAATTTCATACACTTTTGGTTGAGGTTCTTCAGGAATAACTATAGAAGGCTCAAGCATTGGCTTTGGAGGAGGAGTTGGTTCTGCTAATACATCTTCAGGCGGAGGTGGTGGTGCAGCAGGAGCAGTAGTTTTAGCAGGGGCAGCACCAGCCCCAGGAGGTGCTGGACTTGGTAATGGTTGTGCTTTTTTTTTAGCTTTTGGAGCTTCTCTCATTCTACGAGACTCTTCCCTCTCAATTATGTCTCTCTTTAATGCTTTCTCTTCTTCATAAGCTTCTTCCTTATATCTTACATCATCAGCGATAGAACTTAACTCTGCGAAATCTTCTTCAAACTCTTCTTCTATTTCTTCATCAAAAGCTTTTTCTTCCTTCGATTTTAATAATTCTTCTTTTAACGCATCCTTAAATGTGAGTACTTCTATAGGTTTTTCCTCTTTTTTTTCTGGTTCCCTTTTCTTTTCTTTTAACAATTTTAGCTGTTTCAATTTCATAGTTTCAGAAACTTTAGAATTGCTAACAAAATCAATAATACTTATGTTATTACGTTCTATTTGGATTTCCTTTAAAGATGCAAAAATATCGTCTAATATCTTACTAATCTTAGTAGATTTCTTATAAGTCCCTACAAACATGAACTCTAAAATTTCGGCAGAGAAAATTTCGGTTTTTTTATCATAGAATATTTTATTTGTTGGAATTTCAAGGTGGGATATACTTTTTAAAGTTTCCATATTAGATTTAACCTTTTTTTAGTTATGTGAAGATTAATTCAATTTTTAATAATAAAGAATTAACATTTTATCAGTTTTTATAATGATATTATACCTAATATAAATTTTTTTTGTTGATTGATCTTAATTTTAATTTTAAGCTTTATTAACAATCCAAACTAATTGCATATAAGAAACAAATAGAATGAGGGATAAATTTGGAAAAAAAATATATATTAGCCCATGATCTAGGTACTTCTGGGAATAAGGCTGTAATATATGATTATGATTTAAATGTCATATCTCAAACTAAAATAGATTATCCTTTATATTATCCAAAATCAGGTTGGGCAGAGCAAAAGCCTAACGATTATTGGGATGCTGTGAAGAAAGGAACGAATATCATAATAAACGAAAGCAGCGTAGACAAAAATGAAATCAATGCCTTGACATTTGACTGTCAGATGAATTGCACTATTCCGATAGATAACAACGGCAATCCTTTAATGAATAGTATTAGTTGGTTGGATACACGAGCAGCTCCGTTAACTCATATGTATTCAAAAGGAGTTATAAAAATATCAGGTTATGGGCTTAAAAAGATATTAATGTTTCTTAAAATCACTGGAGGAGCTCCAGGATTTAATGGCAAAGATCCTATTTCTCATCTTTTATGGATGAAAAAAGAGCAACCAGATACTTATAAAAAAACCTATAAATTTCTGAGTGTTAAGGACTTTATTATTTTCAAATGTACCAAAAATGCTGTAACTTCAAGAGATTTAGGTAATACATCTTGGATGATGGATAGTAACCCTGGGAAATTTGAATGGTCTGAAAAAATTTTAGATAAATTTGGAATTGATAAAGAAAAACTACCAGAAATTAAAAATACTACTGAAATAGCAGGTGAACTAACAGATGATGCTTCAAAAGAATTGAACTTGAAACCAGGAATCCCAATTTTTGTAGGATCTGGTGATTTAACTTCAGCTGCTTTGGGTTCAGGAGCAATTGAAAATAATCAATTAATTGTCTGTTTAGGAACAGCAGATTGGGTTGGAGCTCATATTTCTAAAAGAGTAAAAGATCTTGCTCATTATACTGGTTGTATAAGTTCTTCTCAAGGAAATTACTTATGCCTTTCAAAACAAGAAACAGGAGCTAGCTGTTTAGATTGGCTTGTAAATCAAATGTTTATACCTGAAGTAGTTAGATATAAAGAAAATCCGAGTGAATTATTCACACACTTAAACTCTATTGTTAAGGATTCTGAGGTTGGTTCCAGAAATCTGATCTTTACACCTTGGATTTTTGGTGAAAGATCTCCAATTAACGATCCAGATGTTCGAGGAGGATTTTATAATCTAAGTCTTGAACATACTAGGAATGATATTTTGAGATCTGTATACGAGGGAGTGGCTTACAATATAAAATGGGCTTTAACATATGTAGAAAAGTTAGTGGGTAGATCTGATGAGATAAAATGTATTGGAGGAGGAGCTAAGTCAGATATTTGGTGTCAAATTCTTGCAGATATACTTGAAAGAAAAATTCTTCAAACTCAATCACCTGATTTAGCCGCAGCTAGAGGTTCAGCGATCATTTCTCTCGTTGGTCTAGGTATATTAAAGAATTTTTCAGAAGCAACTCCATTGATTAAAGCACAGAAAACATTTACTCCTGATACGGCGAATAAAAACATCTATAATAAGCTATTTAATGAATACAGAAATATATATAAAAGAAATAAAAACATGTTTAAGAAGCTAAATCTCTAAAATATATTTTAAATGTACTAATTTCATCTTTAATATCTTTAGTTTTTTTAACTTCTCTATCGAGACCTATTATTTTTCCATAGGCTTCATTGATAATATCTAAGTCTTTATTAGCTAGTGGATTTGTATATGATTGATTTTCTAAATTTTCCTCCCAAGGTTTTAATTTTGGCATAGATTCGATGTTTCTTATGTTCCAGTTCATGTTTTTTTTGAATTCTTCTGTGAGAGGTTTTAAATTTTCCTCATTCCATCTTTGGACAACCCATGGAGCATATTCATGAAGTTTATCAAAATCGAATTCAAGGTCATTTTTCCATTCATATTGATGTTCCCAATTCCCAACCGCTATATAATTCTCGATACCAGACTGTTCGTGAGGAAAGTATTTCCAGGAATTTCTATTTACTATCTCATCTTTAAAAGGTCTACCTTCAGCATATTGAAAGAAGAATCCTAATCTTTCAGTTATTTGGTTTTCCTCTTGATTTAACTTTAAGTAAATCTCAATTTGAGTGATATCAATTTTAGTTTTGATAACTTGTTCTTGATACAATTTTAAAATTATATTCAGTATCTCATTTGGATGACACTTTCCTGAAAAAATTGGATAGTAGGTAAAACAATAAAAATTAGAAATGTTTTCCGAATTACCTTTATGAATTTCAACCCAACACTCTAATGGTTTTATGTAAACATTGGATTTAACAACATTAATAATTAAAAAAACATCAGAAATGATTAAAACAACCATAATCGCAATAAATAAGATTATATTAAAAAATAAAGACGCTAGAAAGTATGAAAGAGCAATATATATTAGTAGAAAACCAGCTATGAAAAAAAACGCTACTAGAGAAGAATACGCTTCATGTTCCTTATCTTTCTTTGAATATAAAATAACTGGAGCACTTTTTATTACAATATCTTTTCCAAATTTATTTAAAAATTCTTGAAACTCAACCTTAATCCAATCAGATTCGGGCATACTTAAATGGTAACTGAATTTGTTTATTATAATTTGATTTTATTTCATAAAAAAATTGCTATATTAAAAATATAATAGAGTTTATCTTTAAATTTTGAGAAATAATTAAATCTTTTCTCTTTGTAATTTTTAATTGAGATATTTCACTATAGATATTGAAGCTGATTATGTTAGATTTCGAAGAGTTTTTACACTTCATAAAGTCGCAAGATTATTATGAAAGTCAAATACACCATATCGAATATATCCCTGCAGAAATTGCTAAATTTGGAGATTTAGCAAAGCCTTTAAAGAAAAGACTTCAACAGTGGTTAGATAATTATAACATTAAACTCTGGAAGCATCAAGCAGAAGCTATTAACTTAATTCGAGAGGGTAAAAATACGGTTATAGTAACTTCTACTGCCTCTGGGAAATCACTTTGCTATAATATACCCGTTCTACAATCAATATTGGAGGAACCTAAAACTACAGCACTTTATATTTTCCCAACAAAAGCTCTAGCAAGAGATCAATTTGCTGTTTTATCTAAAATGCTTGAAGATACGAATATTAAACAGAATAGAATTGGTGTTTATGATGGAGATATAGACCCAAACGAAAAAAGGCAAGTGTTAGATAATGCTAATATAGTAATTACAAATCCATACGGCCTTCATTATTATTTACCTTGGTTTAAACAGAAATGGATGCGGATATGTAAAAATTTGAAGTACATCATCTTGGATGAGATACATATTTATCGAGGAATCTTTGGCTCTAATTTTGCCCTACTTCTCAGGCGGTTAAAGAGAATTCTTGAAACCTATGATATAAAACCAATTTGGATATTATCAAGTGCTACTATGAATAATCCTAAAGAATTTGCTGAAAAATTAGTTGGAGAGGAATTTTCCGTAGTTGATAAAGATTTTTCACCTTCTGGTGCTAAAAACGTGATTCTTTGGGATTTGCCATACGATGAGATTTCTAAAAAATATAGATCCGCTCATCAAGAGACAAAGAATTTATTTATTAGCCATTTAAGAAAAGGAATACAAACTTTAACTTTTACTCTTTCACGAAAAATGGCAGAATTGCAGACAATCTGGACTAGAAAGGCTCTACCTCCTCTTAAAGGAAAAATTTTTAGTTATAGAGCTGGGATCAGTAAAAATAAAAGAAGAGAAATTGAAAAAAACTTTAAAAATAAAAATATTCTCGGGATAAGCTCTACCAATGCTCTTGAATTAGGAATTGATATTGGTACTTTAGATGCTACAATTAGTTCTGGGTTTCCTGGAACTATTTCGAGTTTTAAACAACAAATTGGTCGTTCTGGTAGAGGGACCGATCTCTCAATTTCAACTTTAATACCAATGCAAAATCCTTTAGATTTATTCTATATCCATAATCCTTCGAAATTATTTGGACCATCTCAAGAAAAAGTACTAATCACCTTGAAAAATAAATATATCCTCAAGAATCATATCTGCTGCGCAAGTAAAGAAAAACCATTGACTTTTGAGGAGTATGAAAATTTTGGAATCGAGAATAAAAAAATATTTACCGAGTATTTAGAGGAATTAATTTCAGAATCGTTATTAATGAAAAGAGGAGCTAAATATTATTGGAATAG
The DNA here is from genome assembly GCA_048885705.1 of Candidatus Hermodarchaeota archaeon. Taxonomy (GTDB): domain Archaea; phylum Asgardarchaeota; class Lokiarchaeia; order Sigyniarchaeales; family SOKP01; genus Loki-b32. Next base: position 40,806 of record JBHLLJ010000010.1, read on the forward strand.
CGATTTTTTTCCAAATGAAAAATATGGTTTAAATGATCTTTCAAACCGAAGTTATAAAATCTTACTTAAAAATAATTTAAATAATGAACTTTTAACCAATGAGGATGAGAGTTTCGTTTTTCGAGATTTACATGAGGGAGCAGTCTATTTATATGAGGCAGAAACTTATATTGTTGAAGAACTCGATATAAATGAGAGATTGGTATATTTAAAAAGAGCAGATGTTGATTTTTATACTCAATCTCTAAAGCATACAAATATTACAACTCTTGAAGTAATTTCAGAAAATAAATTAGGTTTGAAAAACACTATTGAATCTTTTTTTGGTAAAGTGAAAGTAGAGCATGAATACTATTCCTATAAGGTTATTGATACACTTACTCAGGAAATACGATCCAGACATCTACTAGAAGATATTCCACTAATTGAATTCGAAAGTCAAGCAGTATGGTTTTTAATCCCATTTGAATATCAAAAAGCATTGGAATTAGAAGGATTCGACCTCGGAGGGACTATTCACGCTGTCGAACATGCAATGATTGCTGTTGCACCAGTACTAGCTCAAATTTCTCGATGGGATCTGGGTGGTGTTTCAATTGATTTTGATCCGGTTAGGCAGCAACCAATAATTTATATCTATGACGCCTATAGAGGAGGTATTGGAATAGCAGAAACATTATATTATAATTTGAGCGAGCTAATAAGGCTTGCATATGATTTAATTGATTCTTGTAATTGTAAATCGTCTGATGGTTGTCCAGCTTGCATAATGAGCCCAAAATGTGGAAATAATAATGATCCATTGGATAAAAAAGGAGCACTGTTTCTTTTGAATAAGTTAATGAACTTGTATTAAACTTTTATT
>JBHLLJ010000011.1:0-35056 GCA_048885705.1 Candidatus Hermodarchaeota archaeon
TAAAAAGATCATTTTTTGTTCGACCCTCAATTATTTTTTACTTAATTTGAAAATAAAAATTAAAGCAATGAAATAACGCCATACAAAATATTTAAGCTTTTACAAACGAGTATAATATTTTTTAAAAATAAAAAAAAAGTTAATGACGAATAGGGCGTCCCTTCTTATGAATAGATTTGCCTACAACAATTTCACAACCCAATTCCCTGTGCAAAGGCTTTGAATAATCACCTCATATACACATTCTATTCAATGGTTTACCAGTGAACTGATCCTTGATCTTTTCTTATAAATAAAATTACAATTCATTTGATTTGATTGTAAGATTTGGGATTTTTGATATCCCATTCTCTCATTGCTGATACGATATTTAAAAAATGTTCTTTAAAATTAATTAATGATGAATTATCTTGAAAATGCAAATACTGGGTTAATTGAATTTTTGGAATGATAAGTCTACTTTTTTTAGGTAACCATCTTTTATCTGAAATCTCTTTGTAAATTCCAAAACCACTTTTGTTTGATCTTAAACTCAATTTACTAGACGTCATTAAAATTCTAATCATATGAGTTTCAGCTTCTAGATGCTTTATAAATTTAAATCTTAAATCAATTTTTATAAAATAAGGACTTTTTAATTTAACAATAAATTGATCATGGAATACACCCGCAATTAAAGGAATTAATGTACCTGCAAAAGTAAAAATAAGCATAAGCCTTATAGTTAAAGAAGAAATAAAGTAATGTGGAGAAGATTGAACAAATATATTAATTAAACTGAAAAGGATTATCGTAAAGCTATTAAAAAGAAAAAAGTTTAATCCCATTTTATATTTTTTTTTAATTTCAAAATCTAAATTTTGTAATTCAGAGTAAAGAAAATTTACTAATGAAGGTGAAAATTTAGAGGAAGTTAACTGAAAGAAATGCATTATTAAGAATGCAACAATAATAATCCCCGCTACAATCTGATTTAAAAATATTCGGACTTCAAAGATTAAAAATCGAGATGAAAGAGTATAATAAATTGAGTATATTAAAAATAATATTATTAGCCAAGTAAATATTTTATATACCTGTTTGATATATTCTTTTTTAATTAGACTGAGAAATTTTGATTTTTTATCACTATTTCCATAATCTAACTCAACATATTTTTCATTATGGCTTCTTATTTTAACTCCCTCCATAATTTTACTTCATTTTTCTCTTCTTGAGGCGAAATCCAAAATTTCTGTACAATTTCTCGAAATAACTTAAAGTCTGGATTATCTTTTTCATTTAATTTAACCATATGGAATTTAGTTGTTTTTTTCTTGATCTTAATATAATTTTGTTCAAGTAAAAAATCGAAAGCATGAATTAACTTTTCTCGCCTATCTATATTTAAGCAGTTCATAATATCAGTTTTTGAAATAATTTCCTCAGATGCTTGTAATTTAGCCAAACTCATTAAAACCTGTCCACCTCTAAGAGAAAATATCGTCGTTAATCTATTAAATATTCTACAAATACCCTCCATTATTGAGTTTAAATCGTTATAAAAGTTGATTTTATCATTACCTTTTAATTCTAATGCTGCTTTAAAATTGCCAAGACTATATTTTTCTATAAAATCATTAAATGAAAGCATACTAATGATCAAAAATTGAAAAATAATAATATAAACATTCTGTACTTAATTTTATGATTTCCGCTATTAATTTTTATTAAACAAGATATTCGTCTTAAAAGACATACTTTATGTCTTATAACGCAACCTTTCATACTAAATATTTTTAAATTGAATTGAATAAAGAAGATTAGAAAATTAAAATTTTATTAATTACTTAGTATCTGTGTTAAATCTTATAGAGTGACTAAAAAGGGGATGAAAATGAAAGTATCATTAAAAAAATTTCTCAGGATTTTTATTTTAATTATTATATTAAATAATATTTTGACGATTCCTAAAGTATTTGCTCCTCCTCCACCCGCCCCTCCAGATCAATTTATTTCTGAAATATTTCCAAATAGCACATTACCTTTAAAGCTTCTTAATAGCGATACTATTATCACATTTAACGCAACTGATTTCCCAAATAAAATTAATATCCAATTTGAAGCAAATTACACAATAAATAATACGGGAAATTCTACTAACTTCTCATTTATCCTACCCTTCTCTTTGGATATAAATATTTCTCAATCTATTATTGAAGTATATGTAAATAATACTCAAATCCCTCATAGCTTATTCACAATTTCAACTTGGAATGAGAATTTAACAGCAGTAGATACCAGTACACTTCGGTTTATTGAACGGTATCCAATAAATTTTATTAAATCTAATGTAACACTAATCAAGAACAGCTCATCAGTGATAGGATATTATATTAAAGGTATGGTTTTTAATCCCTTGGATCCCATTGACCCCTTTTATATGATATATCATATAGGAACTTCTCAAGAATGGATAGGAAATACTTCAGGAAGAGTAGAATTTAGAGCTTATGGTAAGCAACCTATATTTAGTATAGGAGGATCGGCATTCTCACCTGAATATGAGCATATGGCTCTCAATGGAGGAACTGTCTTTATATGCATTTGGAATAATAGTCAAATTCCTGATGGTGACATCGGAGTTAAATATTATGGACCTAACGATGATGGAATCTTAATAATAATTATTGTTAATATCTCAGTGTATATTGGAATTACTATTATTATCATTTTATTAATAATTATTAGAAAAAACCGAAGGAAGATAAAATCTATGCCTTAATAATTTAAAGAAATGATAGATTTATTTTTATTTATGATCTAAAAGTGAGTAAAAGATGAATTTTCCCTTTCAAATAATCCGTTTCCTTCTTTTTTTTATTTTAAGTTTATTTATTTTTAGATGGTATCTTCGGAAAAAAGGATTGGAAATTAACATCAAGACTATCCTCTTCTACATTGTTAGCTGGAAAACTTTAATGTTATTTGTCTTAATTGGAGTAGACTATTTAAATGACCAGATTGGGAGATTAGATCTATTTAATCATTATTATGAAGCCCTATTTTTCCCTATTATATTAATTATTTTGACATTGATTATCAATTTCTTGTTAGGAATCCTATTTTTTGAGTTCATTTTCAAAGAGATAATGCATGAATTTGTAATTATTATAATTGTTATCATAGAATTTATTCTCGATAATTGTGTTTTGTACCCTATTTTTTATTTTCTTTAACTTTGATTTCTTAAAAACCTAAATTTGATTAAATATCATTACTAAATAAATAATTCTAGCATCAATTCTCTAGATATATGCTTTGAAATCTTTGTGGTAAAATTTAAAAATAAAAATATTCGATCATTAAGATCGAAATCTTTTTTTTTTTATAATAACAATACACGAGATTGTAGGTTAATGATGAATAGGTCGTCCTTTCTTGTGGATAGACTTACCTACAACAGATTCTACACCTTCAAGTACCATTTCCGAAATAGTTGGATGAGAATGGATGGTTTCTGCGATATCATGAATTGTTAGACCATGTTGCATTGCTAATGCAATTTCAGCTATCAATTCGGGAGCTTCAGTTCCAATACAAGAGGCACCGAGAATTTTATGTGTAGATTTATCTGCGAGAATCATAATAAATCCTTCTTCTTCTCCCATACATTTAGCTTTACCTAGGGATTGATAAGGAAATTGTCCCATCAACACATCATAACCTAAATTTTTTGCTATATTTCTTCTATAGCCAACTGAACCTATATTAGGAGAAGTAAATATAGTTGCGGGTACAACTTTATAATCAGTTTTCATCTCTTCTACAGGAAATCCACCAATACTAGCTAAAGCATTTGCTAGAGCAACATCTCCTTCATAACTTGCTACGTGAGCAAGCATAATTCCACCTGTAACATCACCTATCGCATATATACCCTTAATTGTGGTTTCTAAGGTACCTGAGTCTACTTTAATTGCTCCTCTTTCTGTTTCAATTCCTAATTCCTCAAGTCCTATGTTTTTCGATTCTTTTGCGCGCCCTATTGAAACTAAGCACATATCTGCTTCAAATGTATACTTTTCAGCATTTTTTACTTGATCCTGAGGGACTTCTGCCAAACAAGTTATGACTTTTACACCAGATCCTGTATTTTCTACAGATAGTACGTTTTGGGATGTATGTATTTGTATACCAAGATTTTCAAATTTCTTTTGGAGCACTTTCACAATCATTGGTTCTTCAGTGGCGATGGGAGATGAAAGGTATTCTAACATAGTAACTTTACTCCCAAAAGTTGCAAAGATATTAGCAAACTCACACCCAATAACTCCCGCTCCTATTATCAATAATCGCTCTGGAACGGTCTTAAAATTTGGGTCAAGAATATCATCACTCGTTAAAATTCTTTTATGATCAATATTAAAGGCGGGAATCAAAGCCGGAGATGATCCAGTAGCAATGATCACTCTTTTTGCTTTGATAGAAGAATTATTTTCTCCTTCAATTGAAATTTCAAATCCAATATCAGTATTTCCTCCCGTGATTTTCCCAAAACCTTTATAAACATCATTCTTCCAAGCTTTTTCTAAACCTTCAATTCCTTCTACTAATTCTTTTACAACTTTGTTTTTCCTTTCCACAGCTTTGGAGAAGGATATTTTGAAATTGGAAATTTCAACTCCAAATTCATCAGATTCCTTAATCTTTTCAATTAAATGGGCAGACGCGTATAAAGCTTTAGTAGGGATACATCCCCAATTAAGACATGTACCTCCTAACTTATCTTTCTCAATCAATGCAACTTTTGCTCCATATTGAGCTGCTCTAATAGCTGCGTGGTACCCACCAGGTCCAGCACCAATAATAGCTAAATCATATTGATTTTCACTCATAATTTTCTCATACATATTTGTCAAATTCAGTTTAGAAATACAATTTTTAACTTAATATTAAAATTTAATTATTCTGTGTTAGTAAAAATTTTCAAAATATTAATTTTTTTTTAAAAAATAAATAATGTGCTTATCGATATTAGTCATTTAAATTATTGAAAAGCGTATATAATCTCATTAGATCTTTAACAACTTGTAATAAAAAAGGAGAATATATCCAAAAAAGACCTTAATATTAAAAAAGACTAGTCCCTAATTATAAGTAGTCAAAATATTAGTACTTCCACTCTTTTATAGCATGAATTAATAAATAAGTTATCATATTTTACTAGTAGACCAAATCATTTTTAATCGAATTGTTTTACAGTATCTAAAATTCTCCAAATTATGGACATAATCGATCAGAAAATATTGGAACTACTTGAAGAAAATAGTAGAATGTCATTCAATGAAATCGCTGAAAAAATAAATAAAACAGAAGCAACTGTCAGAAGAAGAGTAAAAAGAATGAAAGATGAAGGAACAATAGAGAAATTTACTATCGATTATGACATTGATACAGCTCAAAAAGTTCATGCAACTATTAAAATCGAGCCTGATTTTAAGGATATCAAACGAATATTAAGAGAATTGACTAATATTGAAGAAATCTCTAATATCTGGCGGTTATCAGGTGATTGTGGTTTACTGCTAAAGGTAGATCTCCCCTCAATTGAAAAATTTAATCCTATGATTGAAGACAAAATATCGCAAATAAATGGGATAAAGATTATCGAAACTTGCTTTATTACTGATATTATTAAATAATGCTTAGTTATACTTTTTTTGTTACCTACAAATTTTAATTATAGCATGTTCCATTCTTCTATTATATAATTTTTCATCAATATTTTACAAAATCAAGTAGAAAGAGTGATTATACATAAAGAACACAAAATAATAAATAACATAATTAATAAATCTTAAATCAATTTAGCAATAAAAAAGTTTATTTAACCTATAAAAGATAATTTAGAAAAAAGAATATTTTACGATCTTATAAGGTGTTAAACATAGAAGATAAGTTTGCTTTCAAATTGTGTATATTTGGTGCGGGTGGTGTCGGGAAAACAACACTAATAAGAAGATTTGTAACAAAAATATTTGAAGAAGATATAAAGATGACAATCGGCGCAGATTTTAGCATTAAAAGTGTGGAACTTGAGGATCGTACTGTAACTCTTCGGATATGGGATTTCGCGGGAGAAGAACGTTTCAGAGTACTACTACCTAGTTTTGCTAAAGGAGCAGATGGAGGAATTTTCATGTTTGATACCACTAGATATTCAAGTATTCGAGAAATTAATGATTGGCTCTCTATTTTTGAATATTTTGTATCTGAATCAAAAATGAATATCCCGGTCATTATGGTTGGTGGTAAAATAGATCTTGTAGACAAAAAATCAATTGAATTCGAGGAAGCGTTGGAATTAGCGAATAAATATGGTTTATCCGGATATTTTGAATGTTCTTCAAAAACAGGAGCGAATGTAGAGGAAATTTTCACTTTTATTGCAAAGAAGATGGTTGAGCATTCCCAATAATGCTCTATGTTCTTAAAATAAATATCAAAATCTATAATTTAATAGAAAAAATAACCCTTTTTTCAAGTTCTTTTAATTACTTTTACCAATCCTTTTTTTCTAAGCTCTTCCATCATCTTTTCAATTTCATCTACACTTATCTGAGCTATTGCGGCACATTGTTCAATAGTATTCATCCCGTCACAAATTTTTAATACTTTAAACTGCTCTTTATTAAGCATCCCTAACTGTACTGCCATTGGAGGAACTTCTTTTACTATAACAGGAATTCTAACTTCAGATCCTTCCTCAATAGCTTTAGCACCAATTTCTTCTGTACTTGGTGATTCCCCAAAAAAGGATTTAACCCCTGTGACATCAAAATTATCATTTATATAAACATAAATTGTATGTTCTTGTCCAGAAACGTCATCAAGATCTTCTAGATCGGGAGATTGGTTAGAATGTTTGAATTCTTTAGTGTAGATACCCATTTTTAATCCATCGATAATCTCCTTCTTATCTACCCTTAAGGCAACCATATCATTACATATATCGCACCAAGCCCATGCTTCTATTAACGAGAAGTATTTCTTTACTTTATTTTCTGGCATCTCAATTCTCTTTAAATAATACTTATATGCAAATTAAGGTGTTTATTAATTTAAAATTTAATTTACTTATTTATTCCATTATAAAAAATTCAATTTAAATTATTCATAAAAACTAATTAAAGAACATAATTCTTTCAAATGTGGGTATTTTTAAAATCAAAAATAATTAAAGTTATAATATATTCTATTATCTAAGTTGTAATATTGTTTAATTACTATGAGTGATATATCAATGTCAACGTACAAACGGAACGTCTGTTTTGGATGTGGTAGACCAATAACTCCTTATGAAGCAGCAGTTCATTTTCCATGTCCTTCCTGCGGAGATGTAACAATTTGGCGATGTGAACGCTGTAGAGAAATGGGAAAAGAGTATCGTTGTCTGAAATGTGATTTTTCTGGACCTTAAAAATATTATTAGGTGTGAGTTAATATGGGAGAATTTGTTGCATTAATTGATGTTATACCAGAGGAAACTGATATAAATTTTGAAAATTTTGTAGGAAAATTAAAACAAGTCTTACCAGATACTTGTATGATAGAGCATTATGAGATATTACCTGTTGCATTCGGATTGAAAAAGGCAAGAGTTCGTGTAAGATACCCAGAAGATTGGGGAGGAACAGACAAACTTGAAGAATTGTTTAATCAAGTTGATGGTATTCAAGGTATTGAAGGCATAGCTTTTTCAAAAGCATAATAAAAAAGTAGAAAGACTAATTTTACACTATTCTTTTAAATAATTTATCTAATTCTTTATAAGAGAAAAATCTCATAGTTGGTCTTCCATGAGCACAATGAAAAGAATCTTTACATCTAGCCAATTTTATTATTAATTCATGTATCTCTTTTACTGTTAGATCATCACCTCCTCTAATACTTTTATGACATGACAGATAATTAATAATCTCTTCTTTGACCTCTGCAAGACTCTTATCCTTACCAATTTCTGTAATATCGCTGACAATTTCCCTTATAATATTAATATCTGGAAGTTTCTTCATGATCACAGGAATTTCTCTTAAAATAAATGAGTTTCCCCCAAAATATTCAAATTTAAATCCTAACTTCTGGATTTCATTTAAATTGGATTCTAAAAATATTTTTTCACTTGGAGATACTTCAATTGTTAATGCAGATATTAGTCTTTGCCTATTCATACTTGAATTTTCATATTCTTCTAAGAACTTTTCTTTATTAATTCGTTCAGAGGCAGCATGTTGATCTAAAATAAACAAACCTTCTTCACCATTCTCATTAATCCCTTCTAACAAAACATAAATTTTATTACTTAACTGTCCTGTATGAGAGATTAATCTCAATTTTGGGAAATTTTTGGAAATGATATATTTTCGCCTTAAAATAGCTTCAGAAGCATGTTTTTGAAGTGTTTTATCATTTATTATTTGATCTTCTAAGCTTAATTGAACACTTTCTTCAGGAATAAAAAGTGGTTCGTGAGATTTTATTTCATTTTCTTCTTCGCGGAATTTTTTTCTAGGGCGTAAAATTTTTTCTGATAATATCTCTTCTTTTGGGATGAAATCCTCCAATTCAGTTGATATATATTTGGCCTCTTTTATTATAAATTTATCTTCTACATAACTATGAATAACATTGTACAACTTATTATAAATAGCATCCTCTCTTTCAAATCTCACATGAAGTTTCTTTGGATGAACATTAAAATCGATTACAGAAGGATCAAGCTCGAGAAAAATAATAAAAAAGGGGTATTTACTTACCATTAAAGTTCCTTCATACGCTTCATTAATCGCTCGAAATAATTCGTCGCTTATGATATAGCGCCGATTTATAAATAAACTTGAGTTAGATCTGTTCTTCTTAGCAATTTGAGGATGTCCTAACAATCCATATACTCTAAATTTATCACCTTTTTCTAAATAATCAATTTGTTCCATTAATTTAGCCAATTTTTTCCCATAGATATGAAATACAGTTGTTTTTAAGTCATTTGAAGCAGGACAGTTAAGAATATCTAAATCATTATGACGATAAATAATATGAAGTTCTGGATATGCTAAGGAATATCTTTGGACTATATCCGTAATATGTCCTAATTCCGTGGCATCAGTTTTAAGGAATTTTTGTCTTGCTGGAAGATTATAAAAAAGATTCGTGATTTGTATATTTGTACCAACTGGACAAGGAATAATCTTCCTGTTTACGATTTTTCCTCCTTCCATATATAATTTCACTCCTTTTTCTTCATAATCAACCCTAGAATTGATCTCAACTTTACTAACTGCAGCAATACTTGCAAGTGCTTCCCCTCTAAAACCTAAAGTGGAAAGATGCTCCAAATCTGCGATACTCCTAATCTTACTACTTGTATGTCTTTTGAAAGCTTCTTCAATATCTTCAGAGGGAATTCCAATACCATTATCTATTACCTGAATTAAAGATTTTCCCGCTTTCTTTACAATAATTCTTATTTCTGAAGCATTTGCATCAATACTATTCTCAATTAGTTCCTTTACAATATTAGCAGGTCTATCTACTACTTCTCCTGCAGCAATTTTCTCTGCATCGATAATTTTTTTAATTTTATTGACATTCAAAATTTTCTAACAGTAATCAGAATTTATTTCAATGATAAGATAAGATTATTAAGCTAATATATTTCTCATTACATTCAAATTTAAAATAATACACTATTAAAGTTTAAATAAATCTAGATCCAAGAGTGCTTTAAATTAACCATTTATTTGAACGTAAGTCTTTTATATTTCCCTTAATACAATAATATAATTTTATTGAGTGTAAATTATGAGCAGTCAAACTAAAACGGAGCAAGAAGAAAGATCTTTAATTCATTTATATTTTATATATTTCTTTGTAATTATCACAATAACTCTCATTATTTTAAGATCGCTTCTCTATTTCTTCGAAATCTCCGAATGGATTCAATTGACTAAAGATATTGATTTTAAAATACTTATAGCAGGTATGGATAATAATTTGATAAATTTCTATGATCCTGTACCAATTTCAGATTGGCCTCCTTATTATCTTTATTTTTGGTATTTCATATTTTATCCCATTTATATAATTCCATTTAATACTATTATAGGAGTTTATGTTTGGGATATTTTACGATTGATTTTAACAATTCTCATTATTAAAGAAACCCCGAAAGTATTTAAAAATCGGAAAGATCTACTCGTTTTTTATATATTCAGTATTATTGGCTACAGTATTGATGCTTATTATAATAATGTTAATTTTTTAATCTCTTTCTTTCTGTTTTATTCATTTGTTTTTTTAGAAAAAGATAAAAAATGGATTTCCGGAATATTTTTTACACTTTCTACTTTTAAAATTACAGCACTATTATTTCTTCCTGTTTTACTTATAGTAAGAAAAATAAAGTGGAAAGATCTAATCTATTATTTAATTCCTTTTCTGGTAATTTGTATTCCCTATTTAATTTTCCCTAATTATTTCATACAAATGTTCAATAACTGGCTACATAGTGATGCGGGGATTCAAGGTGTTTTGATTTTCGATTCAATTATGTGGAAAGCTTTACAACCCTCACATTTAATGTTCATTGGTTTTTTATTCATAGTCTTTATGGAGAATATAAAAAATGAGAATCGCAAAAACTTATATCGAATTATCCTTGTTTCAATAATAACGATATACTATATTTATTTAACCACCATAGTCTTTATAATTCCTGTGGTACTTGGCTAATTAAGTTTTTCTACCTTATTTTTTAGCTCATCTAATTGTTCCTTTATATTTTCGGGAGTATCTGACTTTAAATCGATTTTTTTAATTAAATCCAATAAATCATTAATTTTTTCTTTATTTCCAACAGGCTCAAATAAACTTGTCTGAACATATTTCTTCTTTTTAGGAGCATGAATCTTTTTAGCATCAATTTCATGTTCTAATTTGTTAACTTTCTTCTTTCTTTTTTCAAGATCTTTTTCTGCTCTGTTGAGATCTTCGTTACACTTACTTAATTGTTCTTTAACATCTTTAATTGCTAAGTTTAAATTTTCTAATTCAATCTTTTTTCCATTAATAATTTTATCATAATGTTTAGTTGATGAAGCCACTACACCATTTTCTCTCACTGTCGTTCTGAAAGGATCTTTTTCTTCTATTTGTTCAAGAATCTCAAATGCTCTTATAATCACATCATCTGGAATTCCTGCTAATTTAGCAACATGAATACCATAAGATTTATCTGTACTCCCTAATTTTAGTGTTCTAACAAAATTTATGCTTCCATCATCATTTTCGATGATATCTAAATGATAATTTTTAACTCCGGGTAAATTAATCTCTGTTAATTGGTGATAGTGGGTGCTAAATAAGGTCTTCACTTTTAACTCATGCAACTTTTCAAGAGTAGCCATTGCTATACTCTGACCATCACTTGTACTAGTCCCTCTCCCTAATTCATCTATAATTATAAGGCTTTTTGGAGTAGCATAATTTAGAATTTTTGCGGTTTCAGTCATTTCAATCATAAAAGTACTTAATTTTCTTGCAAGATCATCTGAAGCACCTATTCGCGTGAAAATTTGATCAATTATTCCAATAGTAGCAGAGCTAGCTGGAACAAAACATCCCATTTGCGCAATAATACATATTAAAGCTACTTGCCTAAGATAAGTACTCTTACCTGCCATATTTGGGCCAGTAATAATTAATAATCGGTCATTTTCATTATCCAAGTAACAATCATTTGGTATAAATTGTTCATCTAAGTTTATTTGCTCTACTACAGGATGTCTACCATCTTTGATGACAATTTTATTCTCATTATTTATCAAAGGACGACAGTAATTATATTGTTCTGCAATTTCGGCAAAACATGCAAGAACATCAATGATTGCTATATTTTGCGCAGTTTCAAGTATACTTTTGGTTTCTTTCTCAACTTTTTCTCTGATTGTATTGAAAATTTCATATTCCATATCATTGATTTTTTCTTCAGCATTAACAATTTTTTCTTCAAGTTCTTTTAATCTCTTGGTGGTATATCTTTTGGCATTTTTTAGAGTTGCTCTCTCAACATATTCTTCAGGGATATTTCGAATATTTGAGAGAGTTTTTAACGTAATTTCTATATAATAGCCAAGAATATTATTATATCCAACTTTTAATCCTGTTGTTAAGTTCCACTTGCTTTTTTGTTCTTTTTCGTATTCAAGAACATATTTCCTTCCGTTATGGATTATGTCTCTAAGTTCATCAATCTCATTATTAAAGCCCTCTTTAATAATATTTCCTTCTCTAATAGTAGTTGGGGGGTTATCTTTTATTGAAACATTAATTAAATCTTTTATTTCATTGAAAGTTTTAATATTTTCTAAAAAGTTCGAAATTTCTGGAATATCTGCCTTTTCTAATAATTTTTTGATTATTGGAACTTTTTCTAAAGAATTTTTAATATTTATTAAATCTCGAGCATTAGTACGACCCAAATAATTAATTCTATTAATAAATCTTTCCAAGTCTCCTATTACTCCTAACTGTTCCCTTAAATCAGATCTTAAAAAGATATCATCTTTAAACTTTTGAATTATATTTAGTCTCTGATTTATTTCTTCAATATTAGTTAAAGGCTGGAGAATAAACTTTTTTAGTAAACGAGCACCCATAGGCGTTTGGGTATTGTTAAAAATAGAATATAGAGTGGCATCTTTTCCTCTTTCCCACAGGGAATTTACTAATTCTAAATTCCTCTGGGTAATATAATCTAAGTGTAGTATGTTTTTTTCTTGGATTATATTAATCTTAAAAATGTTTGGAATAATATCTCGTTGGGTATCCTTCAAAAATGCTAAAAGTCCCCCAGCTGCTTGAACAGCCATTTCTTTACCTTCCAAATCAAAGCTCTTTAAATTAGCAATTTTAAAATGACGTAAAATTAATGTTTGAGCTTCTTCATATAGAAAAACATGTTCTTCATAAGTTTTAATGATTGCCTTTGTTAAATCCGTTAAAATTATAAAAAGTCGCTCATCTTTTTTCAGTTCTAGAGGGATTATCAACTCTACAGGATCATATTGAGAAAATAAACTAAGTAATTTTTCCTGCGGATCTGCTTCTTTGTTTGAAAATTCAGTCGCTACAAAATCACCCGTTGATATATCCGCGAAAGCAACGCCGTACCCTGTTCTTTCTTTTATCATGGATGCAATATAATTATTCTCGTTAGATTTTAATAAATTTGGTTCTATAATTGTACCTGGAGAGAGTATCCGTGTAACCCCTCGTTTGACAATTCTTCCTTTTACTGTTGCTGGATCTTCTAACTGATCTACTATAACTACAGTTTGATTAAGATTCATGAGATTATTAAAATAATTATGACCGGAATGATGTGGAATTCCAGCCAGAGGGACATCTCCTCTTTTTGTTAATGTTATTCCTAAAAGCTTTGAAATTTTTTCAGCGTCATTAAAAAAGAATTCATAAAAATCCCCCATACGATATGAAATGAGGAAATCTGAAGGAAATCTTTTACGAATCGAGTACCAGTGCTTTAACATGGGAGTAAGTTTCCTCGGGTCTATTTCCTCCATAATTCACTCATTTGAAAGTTATATGAGAATAATATTCAGTATAATCTATTATAACAGTAAATTAATATTAACTGCACTTGTTAAAATTTTAATAACAATTATAATGAAGATATTTTGGCTTTTTATTATTATTAAGAGACCTCTAAAATAATAAAAAAAATAAAAAGAAATAAAAATAAAAATTTAAATTAAATTTTCAGAATCCGCTTTTCTAATGTTAAATCATATGCCTCTTTCATTGCTTCTTCATAAATATCGATTTTGAACTTATTATGAAATGGACTTATCTTACTTCCTAGCTTTGCTACTCTATTCATTGTTTTTGGAAAGGCTTTAATTCCTCGAGTGGTCACCAATGATGTCGCTCTTTGAAATTCTTCCAAAGTATTATCATCATAACCCCCTAGAAAACCATCTAAGAAAGCATAGAGGAATATAAACACAAAAATTCCCAATAAGAATAAAATAGCAGTATTCAAGATTTTATCTCCTAAATCTATCATCCAAATTAGTTCACCTATATAATATAAAGCAATGAAATTTATCATCGCTGAAATCAATGGAGCTATAAATGTTTTAAACGGGTAAATTTTAAATTTAATAATCTTCTTTCGTACAATTAACCAAGCGACGATATCTTTAACAAATACTGCTGGGATGTAGGCTATAATTACAAAAACCATATCTCTGAAAAGTATTACAAATAAAAACATAAGCAATGCTCGAGTGGCTTGCTCGATAATCCATGTTATCATCGCATAATGTGTATTTCCTGTACCTTGGAAAACAGGATCAACCAACCAAGAATATATCCCACCCACATGGAAAAACAGTAACGGTACTAAGAATTTAATTGCAGGTCCTCCGTACTCTTCACCAGCAGCTCCAACCAAGAATTTAGCTCCTGTCGCAAATAAAACCGATATTAAGAAAAAAGCAAAGTAGTTACCCCATCTAAAAGCTTGATAAATATATAATTTGGTTAATGTATGTTTATTATGCGAATTTGATTCACTATATGCTCCTAGCAATGTATTTGAAAACAATGTTACAATCATTACGATCTGACCTAATGTCCATGTTAAATTAAACCAACCTAAATTATTGGAATAATTTGCTACAAATGTAGATGTTATTATTATTTGTATAAACCATCCTATTTGTACGAAACCTTCTCCAATGCCCAGTCTTGAACCATAAACTAATGATTCTTTAACTTCTTTTTTAGAAAAATCAATTCTGAAGCACGTTTTAGGAGAAAATCCTTGTTTTCTAAAAATTAAAATAGAAATGACAAATGTCATCCAGTAATCAAAACATCTAGCAATTGCATATCCGATTCCTGCCCCTAGTGCCTCCCCAAAAATTGGGTTAGCAGCACCCCATATACGACCAATATAGCAGAAAGCAACTTGGCCTATTAGTAAAAATACTACTTCCCAAGCAATATACAATATTAGATAGTAATCAGAGCGTTGCATTCCTTGAAATGTATACATAAATACTAAAAATACACCAGGATATTGAACAAAAGAGTAAACTACAAAAATCCAACTCATGTGAGCAAGATTTGTATAAGGAAAAATAAATGATCCTATGAATGCAATTAATGATACTTGAATAATTCCGGTAAATATTTGCCACCAAACATAAATCTGAATGTAGTGTATTGCTTTTTCTGGATTTTTAACGCGATGTTGAGCAAAATATTTAGCTAATGCAAAACTAGTTCCAAAATCGAATAAAATCCAAATGATTTGAAAGAAATTATAGGCATAATTATACCAACCTGCTGCTTGTGGGTATGGTTGAATGAACTGAGGCATTATAAAATTTGAAATTAGTAGCTGTGGTAAAACTAGAATTAAACTTAGAAATAATGTAAACAGAAATCCCCCTAATTGACGATGAACTCCTATAACTTCCCAATCATCCTTCAAATCTACATGTTCCTCTAATTTTTTCTCCAAAGCAGCAGCTTCTTCTAACTTTCTTCTTTCTTCTTCTTCAGCTCTGAGTTTTAGTGTTTCAATCGCCTCTTGATCCATCGCAGTTCTAGATTTCTTTTTAACAACAACAAAGAGAGCGATTGCTAAAACAGCAAGTATGAGAATAACTATACCTATTATTAATTGGTCTAAGAAGTGGGGAACCGGTGAATAAGGCCATATTGGATATGTCTGAAAAGAGGAGTCTAAACTTTCAAAAATTAAGCCATATAGTAGGTAGTTAAAATAAGGCCATACTTTAAAATCCAAATTTGCAGTTGTTTCTAACCAGCCTGAAAATAAAATTACTTTTCCATTCCCAATTGTTCTTTCTAATATAAGTGCTTGTCGATATAAATCAACTTGTAAATTTTTTGATGCTGGATAAACATCCACTATTCTTTTTACAGATGTGTTTAAACTAGCCATAGGTATTACTGTCATGTTATCAACTTTCATCTCAGGGGCAGAGTTCCAGTCAATATTCCTAGAAATTGAATATGTACTATTAGATACAATAGATAACATAATTTCTTGATTTTTGGACTTCCCTGCTTCAAATAAAGTATTATCAATTATTTCTAGCTCATCTAATAAAGTAGCATTATCATGCAGATTTTGGCCCATAAAAACTATCGTGGATCCTCCAGTATCAATAAAGTTGGAAACTACTTTTTGTTCTGAAGAATTAATTTGAACATCGAAAAGAATAACAACATCTATCCAAGAGCCTATGGATACTAAGGGGTCACTATCAGAGGTGGTTGATATATTAAAATTCTCCTTGTCAATTCCAAGACTTTGGGCAAATAGTGTATCATTTCCCTTACTAATTAATAAAACATTTTTAGGATCACCAGCTTGACCAAAAGTTGGTCTTATCAAAAGAAAAACAAAGATATTACTAGCTACCAATACTAGCAAACTAATTATTAATATTTTTGAGATTTTTCTATTAGATTTTGACATTTTTATCACAAATAATTTATCAAAATTCAATAAATAGTGATGATTTTTACATTATTTATAACTTTATTTTTATTCTATAAATGCTTCTCAAGCCATACAAACATATCCTGGTATACTTGAGCTCTACCTTTCTCATTCCATAATTCGTGTAAGAAGCCAGGATATTCTTTGTATGTTTTATCCCCATTTCTAACATTATCAAAGAATTCTTTAGTTTTAGATGGATCAACTATTTTATCAGAACCAGCTTGCATTAAAAATACCGGACATAGAAGCTTTGATGCATTTTCCATTGCCCATTTTAAAAAATAGTCAATATCTCCCGCGGATTTTGCAGACATGATTTCGATTTTATGTTTATCAGCAATATGTTGTCGTAATATTTTTAAATCACTTGTTAATTGATTTTGGTCTATAATGTAATCTAAAATTTTATTAGGTGAAAATTTATCAATAGTTTTAGATATCGATTTTATAACTTTTTTACCTACCGACAATTTTAAGTACCATCCTAATAATGGTGATGAAACTAACACACCTGGTAATTTAGGATGGTTTATAGCAAAAATTAAACTAATTAAACCACCAAAAGAATGGCCCATTAAAAATATTTTTTTATTTTGAGCAATTTTTTTGACAAAATCCATAAAAAGAAGAGTATCTTTTAGAATATGATCTATACTATCTATATGCCCTGGCAAGTCTCCTGCATTTCTCCAATGTCCTCTTAAATCAAATGCGTAGATGGCATATCCTTTTTCTGTAAGATATTCAGCAGGAGTTTTTAATCTATCAGAGTGAGTCCCCCATCCATGAATTGCTATAATATACGCCTTAATTTGTTCAGAATCAGGTAACCAACATTGATAGAATAATTTTTTTAATTCTCTTCCTTCATAAAAGCCTGTCTCATTTTTCATATCTTCATCACACCGTCTTTAGAACAGCTATTTATTGAGTAATGATAAATTATAATCTCTTTTTCTTAAAAATGTTATTTCTTTTAATCAATAGACAATTTATTTACTATTTTTTTTATGATCTTACATGAAATATAAAAAAATTTTATATTATTAGGTAAACTTCATATTAAATATAATTTAACCAATTTTAATTTGAGTGAATCAGAAAATATCGAAATCATCATACATGGAAGAGGCGGACAGGGTGCCGTCACCGCTTGTGAGATTATCGCTGAGGCAGCTTATTTAAGTGGAAATTTCGTAGATGTGCATGCATATCCTTCCTTTGGAGCAGAAAGAAGAGGTGCTCCCGTTCAAGCTTATGCTAAACTCTCACGAACAGAGACTATTTGGGATAGAGCTCAAATAGAAAGACCAAATGTATTAATAATATTCGATGAAACTGTATTAAATCAAGAAATTGTTTCTTCTCTCAGAGATGATGGAATTTTCATAATCAATTCTGAAAAAGATCCAGAATTTTTTGTTAAGAAGTTTAATTTGAGTGAGGATACAAAAATTGTTGTAGCAGATATAAGCAAATTAGCAATAGAGAAAGAACTTACTATTGATGGAAATCCGGTAATTAACACTCCAATTCTGGGTTTACTTTCAAAAGCATTACCAGATTTATACCTAGATAACTTAAAATCTGTTGTTTTTAAGCGAATGGGAGAAAATTTAGGTAAAATTAACTATGAATTAATTGAACAAGGATTTAGTTTAGCAAAAATTAAATGAACTTTTATTTTAAAGTGTAATTAATTAATAGGCAATTTTACAATAAAAGTACTTCCTTTCCCTCTACCTCCTGATTCCGCTCTAATATTCCCTTTATGTAAGTTAATTATTTCTTTGGAAATAAATAATCCAAGTCCAGAACCCTGAATATTAATATACTCTAATCCATCTCCATCTCTCTCAATCTTTCCAAATCTAGTAAATAAAATCTCCATTTCTTCCTCTGTTAATCCTACTCCAGTATCATTAATAGAGATTACTGCCATATTATCAAATTTTTCCAGCCTTACTTTGATCTTTCCTTCTGGAGGAGTGTTTTTTATGGCATTCGATAATAAATTCATTATTACTTGTTCTATTCTCACTCGATCAATCTTTAAATTTAGCCCATCAAAAAGTTCTAAAATAAGAGAAAGTTTCCTTTCTTTTGCAAAATGCATCATTTCCTTTGTTGATTCTCTAATAAGTTCGGACAAATCAGTATTTTCTTTATTTAATTTGAATTTATCATATTCAATCCTAGAAATATCAATTAAATTATCTACTAAATATTTTAATCTCATTCCTCCTTTTTCAATCAAATTAAGCAATTCTAGTTGTTCTTTTTCTAAATTTTTTTTATATAGATCTGAAAAAAGTTCTGCTCCTCCACAAATTGTAGCAATAGGTGTTTTCAATTCATGAGCAACTCTTGATATTAAATTTTTTCTAATTTTATCCAATTCCTTTAATCTTATTATCTCTTCATTAACTAGAAATTCTGCTTGCTTCCGTTTTGTAATGTCTGTAAATAAAGCCTGTACATAATATTTTCTATCAATTTGAATCAAAGATGCTTGTAAATTTACCCAGATTAAACTCTGATCTTTTCTAAACATTTTAAGATCGATTCGATGAACAGTTTCACCCTTTATGAATCTTTGGAAGTCTTCAATAATGGTTGGTAAGAAATCTGGATGAATTACAGATAATTTTTGAAATTGTTTTCCTATTAATTCGTCTTTTTTATATCCAAACATTACTTCAGTGGTAGGATTACACTCGATAATAGTTCCTTTGGAATCGATGACAACGATAGAAGATGGCGTGTTTTCATAAAAAAATCGATATTTCTTTTCAGAATCTTTTAACTTTTCTTCTGCAAGTCTTTTTTCAGTTATATCTTCTGTCTGGACAATAACCAAATCGGGCTTTACATAACCATAGTTTACTAAAAGATATTTTTCCTTATTTGTAAATTCAAATTTATATTTCATCTCTCTTGTAAAGTAAATTTTCTCTTTAAAACAATTTTGTAAGTCTTCTAGGATATCTGGTCTATTCTTATACATTTCAGATGCTTTGTACCCTAATACATTTACAACATTACCTTCAGTTATTTTATCGGCAGTATTATTAAAATCTATTAAAATGAAATCGTTATTAACTTTTTTCCATATATAAGTTGCAATTGGGCCTTCTTTATAAAGAGCCCTAAACATTTCGGCAGAATCTTTTAATTTTTGTTCCGCTTTCTTACGATCCGTTATATTTCTTGCAATCCCTAAAATCGCATAGATCTTATTATCCTTCTTTAAAGGGATACTATAGGTTTCTATAAATACAAAACTTCCATTTTTAGCTTTTACTTTATATTCTCTACGCTTGGATTGTTTTCCTGTCTTTATGATTTCTTTTAAAACATCATATGCTCTTTTTATCTGAGTTTTTTCAAGAATATCTATAAATTTGATATTTGGAATTTCTTCTCTTTCATAACCCAGGGTTAATAAGGTAAGATCATTTGCATCCAGGAAATTTCCATTTAAATCATTAACGTAAATTAGATCTAGTGAATGTTCAAATAATTCCCTATAACTTTCTCCTAATTCTTCCCTTTTATATAACATTTAATATTCAAATTTAGATTTGTTTCTTGAATTTATCTTAAATTGGTATTCTTAATGAAAACTTACTGCCTTTATCTCTCCCAGCTGATTCTGCCCAAATTTGACCCTTATGAAGATCTATTATTTCCTTAGAAATGTATAATCCTAGGCCGGTTCCTTGGATATCGATATATTCTAATCCCTCACCATATCTTTCTATCTTTCCAAATCTAGTAAATAATTTATCCATTTCTTCTTTTGTTAAACCAATACCTGTGTCACAGATTGAAAATTGCACACAATTATCCATTTGTAATGATTTTATAGTGATCTTGCCATTGGGAGGAGTATTTTTTATAGCATTGGAAAGCAGATTTAATATAACTTGTTCAATTCTTATCCTGTCAATTTCTAAGAATAAATTAGCCTCAAGATTAAGTTCCAAATTAATTTTTCGCTTTTTTATGAGATACATAAGTTCTTTGGTGCATTCTCTTACAATTTGACTGAAATCATTTCTTTCTTTTTCTAATTTGAATTTCTGATATTCTATTCTTGTAATATCAACCAAATTATCAACTAAATATTTTAATCGTTTGCCCCCCTTTTCAATCATTTCAATAAGCTCTTTTGGTTCATCTTTAAATTCATCGATAAAAGAGTCTAATAGAAGTTCAGAAGCTCCGCAAACAGATACCAATGGAGTCTTTAACTCATGTGAAACTCGAGAAATTAAATCCTTTCTAATTTGATCTAATTCTTTTAATTTCAAAATCTCTTCCTCAATAAGAAGATCAGCTTTTTTTTGTTCTGTTATATCATCTATAATTGCCTGTAGTAATACCTGATCGCTTAATTTGACTAAAGTGGATTGGTATTGGATCCAAATCAAATCACCCTCTTTATTATATAATTCAATCTCTAATGGGGGTAAAATCTCACCCTTTAAAACTCTTTGAAATCGTTTTAGCAACATTGGTAAATATTTTGGATGAATTACTGGAATATCTTTGAATTTATGTCCAATTAATTCATCTTGGTGATATCCAAGTAATTTTTCAATCGGAGGATTGCAATAAACAATTTTTCCTTGTTGATCAATCAAAGCTATTGAAAATGGTACAGATTCAATCAAATTCCGATACCTTTCTTCAGATTCCTTTAATTTCTGTTCTAATTCAAATTTTTCAGTGATATCTGATATTAATCCTTGAATTATAACATTCTTTCCTTTATCCCTCTCTAATATATGAGAATTCAATTGTATAACAATTTTTTCACCATTCTTCTTTTTTGCATGAACTAAATAATTCTTAACAAAACCAAAATCTTCCAATTCTTTTAAATAAATTGTTCTTTCCTTTGGTTTTTGCCAAAAATCGTGTACATCCTTGTATTTTAAATTCTCAGCCTCATCATATCCTAATATTTCACAAAACCTAGGATTATGATTTAACAAAATCCCATCCCAACTTAACTGATAAAACCCCAAATCTAAATGATTTATTATATTTCTATATTTTTCTTCAGATTCCATTAACTTTTTTTCTGCTTTTTTACGTTTTGTTATATCTCTTGCTATAATTAAAAATTTTGGTTTACTATTTTTATCTATATAGAGTGATCCATTATTTCCTGTCCAAATATAATGTCCTTGTTTATGCTTAATTCTCACTTCAGCAAAAACTTCACCTTTATCCACGGCATCTTTGAATGCTTGAATTAACACTTCATAATCATCTGGATGGATAAAATCTTTAGCATTTTTCCCAATGAGTTCTTCCTTTTTATATCCCATTATTTTAGTATGTACTTTTTCATTAACATACTCAAATTTCATTTTCATATCTATAATTGCTATTAAATCCATAGCGCTTTCAGAAATGAAACGATACCTTTCTTCAGATTCTCTTAATTCTTGAGTCCTCAGCTCTACTAATTGCTCTAATTCTTGTTTAAATCTTTCCTCTTCTTCTTTTCTCTTAGTCACATCTCTGAATATCCCATAAAATCCAATCTTTTTTCCTTTAGAATCATACTTTAAATAAATGGAGGTTTCACCAATTACTTTCTGCCCAGCTTTATTTTTAAATTGGTATTCAAGATCTGTTATCGGTTCACCTGTATTAAAAACAGTGTTAAAGCCTTCAAACACTTTCGCTTTATTCTTTTCATCCACAATATATTTATAATTTAATCCAAATAGCTCTTCTCTTGAATATCCAGTAAGTTTTTGTAATGATTTGTTAAAAAAAGTAAAATTACCTTTTAGGTCAACTTCAAAATAACCTTCTCTAATACTTTCAATTATCTGTAAAAATCTATCTTTAGAAAATTCCACTTGTTCCCTAACCTGCTACTTTTTTAAGTGTTAAAAAAACATTTCAGTAGTCAAATATAGTAACTTTTACTATAGGTCTAATGAAATATTAAGTATTTATTTTTTAGTTAAAAACAAAATTTATTTTGCAGTTTATACTGCTTAAATATCTTGAAAATAAGAATGCAATTCTTAACAAAATAACAGAAAATTACTATAATGTTTTATCAATATAAATGGTAAGAATTAAAAACTTATCTACGTTTGATTCCATACGGTATCTGATTTAAAACTATTTTTGATATAGAGATGACCGACTTGAAAAAAGATTATCAAAAAATATTAGGTTCCGTCCAGAAACCTGTAATTGGAGAAGCAGGCGAAACTGGAACTTGGAGTTCTAAAAAGCCAGTTATTGATTTAAATATATGTATTCCAGTTAAATCCGGAAAATATAGTTGCTTTAATTGTTGGCTTTACTGCCCGGAAGCTGTAGTGAAGAGAACTATTCCTCCAGAGATTGATTTGGTGCATTGCAAAGGATGTGGAATTTGTATGGAAGAATGTCCAGTTAAGGCTATTACAATGGAAGAGGTGAAAATTGAATGACAGTAATTGAAACACATAAAAAAAGTGTAGAAATTTTAACTGGGAATCATGCCGCGGCACATGCTTTTAGACAAGCAAAAGTTGGTGTAGTTTCAGCTTATCCAATCACACCACAAAGTCCTGTTGTTGAGAAAATTGCAGAATTTATTTCAGAAGGAAAGCTAAACGCTAGATTTGTTAAAGTTGAATCTGAACATTCAGCACTAGCAGTATGTTGTGCTGCTTCTGCAACTGGATCAAGAGTAGGCACTGCAACCTCTGCGCATGGTTTAGAATTAATGTATGAACTCTTACCATGGGCTGCAGGGAATAGGTTACCTATTATTATAAACCTTGCCACAAGATCACTCGGGGCACCATGGTCCGTTTGGACAGATCACTCTGACTTCATAACAATAAGAGATGTTGGTTGGATTCAGTTTATGTGCGAAAACAACCAAGAAATTTACGATACTAATCTTCAAGCATTTAAGATTGCTGAAGATCCACGTGTATTTCTACCAGCAATAGTTGCCTACGATGGATATATATTAAGTCATACAATGATGCCAGTTAAACTCGAAAATCAAGAAGAAATCGACCAATTTTTACCACCCCTTAATCATCATATTAATCTATCTGATATTTCACAAGTGAAAGGTATCGATCCAGTAACTACCCCTCATATTGTTAAACGAGCAGAAGGAACAGCTCCTGGTTATTATGAATATAGATATGCGCTTCAAAGATCTTTAGAAAATTCAATTGATATAATAAAAGAGGTTCATAACGATTTTGCATCTAAATTTGGCAGAGCCTATGGTAATGGAATATATAAAGAAGTTCAAATAAAGGATGCTGACACAATTATCTTTGCCATGGGATCAGTTGCATCACAAGCTAGGGTTGCTATTAAAAAATTAAGAGCAGAGGGATTAAAGATTGGCATAATAAGCCTAAAATTATTTAGACCTTATCCTTATGAAGAACTAAAAGAATTGTTCAAAGATAAAGAAAATATTATAGTTTTTGATAGGGATATTGGATATGGATATGAAGGAGTCTTATCCTATGAATTAAAGGCTGCTCTTTATGGATTAAAAAATAGACCTAATATCAAGGGTTTTATAGTTGGTTTAGGGGGTAGAGATGTAAAGACAAAACACCTTATTGAAGGTGTGCATAAGGCTTTAGATGAATTTAAAAAAGGAATTTCTACAAACAAAACTGACTTTTTAGGTTTAAAATTAGATGAATTAAAAGATTATGATGAGGAAACATATTTTAAAAGTGGGTGAAAAATTATGGTTAATGTAATGGATCTTCCAGAAGAGGAGTTTATTTATCCAGGCACCCGTGCATGTGCAGGATGTGGAATGGCTTTGATCTATAGGATCGCGCTTAAAGCTCTAGGTGCTAAAACAATAGTGACCGTTCCAGCATCCTGTTTAACTGTATTGCATGGAATGCAAGGTTTCTGTTCAACAAAAATATCAGTTTATCATACGCCTTTTGCTACTACAGGAGCATCAGCATCTGGAATCTTAGCCTCTCTAGAGGATAAAGGTTTAGCAAATGAAATTACTGTCCTAGCTTTTGCAGGAGATGGCGGAACAACAGATATAGGAATACAAGCTCTAAGTGGTGCAGCAGAAAGAAGAACTAACTTTATTTATGCGTGTTATGATAATGAAGCATATATGAATACAGGAGTTCAGAGAAGCGGTTCAACTCCGCTAGGTGTTCGAACGACAACTACTCCAGAAGGAAAAGATGTTCATAAGAAAAATATGCCTAAGATATTAGAAGCACATAGTATTCCTTATGTCGCTACTGCTAATGCTGCCTACCCTCTTGACTTATTTGAAAAATTTAAAAAGGCTAAAAACATAATTGGACCAAAATATTTTCATATATTATCACCTTGCCCTCCAGGATGGGGATATGAACCAAAAGATACAATTTTAATTGGTAGATTAGCAAATGAAACGGGTTTTTGGCCTCTTTATGAGGTTGTTAATGGTAAATTTGAATTATCAAGACCTAGTAAAAAGTATTTAGATTCCTCTAAACTAAAACCAATCTCAGATTATTTGAAAGTTCAAAAGAGATTTAAAACCATTGATGATGCAACAATAAAAATATATGAAGAATATATCGAAAATATGTGGAAAGAAATAAAAGTTCGATTAGAAAATCAATAAATTTTTAATTAAAAAAGGATTAGCTATAATTTTTTTATTGATTTAACTTCCACAAGTCTATCCTAAAGCTAGGGAAAAAAATAAAAGTTAATTTTAGTTAAGTTAAGTAGATATTAGATGCTAAGAACATTTATATTTGATGAGTCTAAATCTTATTGGATCGAAGAAGAACATCATTTACTATCCCAGGATGTCTGTGCAATTTTAGATGAGGAAAACGAAATTATATATCTCTGGAATGGACCAAAAAGTAAAAATACTAAATTTCGAAAAGGATATAGGCAAATAAAGCAATTAATCTCGAACTATCCAGATTTAAATTTTCAGCTAATTATGGCAAAGAAAAATTTTCCTATTCAAATTCAAAACAAGTTGGACTCTTTATTAGAAACCATGAAATTAAGGGATGGAAAAGCACTAAAATTTAGTAGATTTGTAACCATTCGGATTTATAGCATTTCCATAATAATTGCAGTAATTTTGCCGATTTTATCCTTTTTTAATCTAACTACATCATTGTTTTGGCCAATATTAAATGGAAACTATCAAGTAAATAAAATATATTATGCGAATTGGCTAAATATTTCAAAAATAATTACTTTTATTACACTGGTATTTTTCATCATCAACATTATCATTGGAATAATAGAATATGACAACCAAATTATAATATTTTCAATAAGTAGTTTGATTATTTCGATTGGCTTATATCTCTACTTAAATCAAGGTATTTTTTTATTTTTATTCCAAGAAGAAACACCCACTACTTATCTTATTTTGCCTAAAGACATATTCATTTTTGTGCTGTTAAATTTTGCATCTTTATTGATTTTTGAAATACCAAATTTATATAATTTAATGTCTTTTTTCAAAACATATCGAAAATTCATTTTTTAATAGTTTTTACCTTGCAAGTGGCAAACCTTCTAACTAAACTTGAAAAGGAAGATCTTAGGATCCTTATGGCAATTGAAATTGGGATGAAA
Organism: Candidatus Hermodarchaeota archaeon; assembly: GCA_048885705.1. Taxonomy (GTDB): domain Archaea; phylum Asgardarchaeota; class Lokiarchaeia; order Sigyniarchaeales; family SOKP01; genus Loki-b32. Next base: position 26,252 of record JBHLLJ010000011.1, read on the forward strand.
AGATCTGAATTTGTTACTGTGAGTAATATCAAGTTTTATTCTCGCTATAAAATAGAAGAGACACTTTACCGTCTGAAAAAAGTTCATAAACTTGATTTAATTATTAGAGATGCTTCTAAACATGAAATTGGCTACACCCTCAATTCTAAAGCATATGATTTACTTGCGTTGCATACTCTTGTGGAAAAAAATATAATTAGTCAACTGGGGCCTCTCATTGGAAAAGGTAAAGAATCAGATGTATATAGCTGTATGGACGATGAAAAAAAAATTTATGCGGCCAAATTTTACCGAATGGGGAGAACAAGCTTTAAAAGCATCAAACAATTAAGAAACATTATTGGAGAAAGAGGACATCTCTCTTGGCTTTATGTAAACCGACTAGCTGCCAAAAAAGAATATGAGGCTCTTAAAAAGGTATATGAATTGAATTTAAATACACCAAAACCGATAGGATATAACAGACATGTAATCATAATGTCGTATTTAAGAGGGAAGGAACTAGTTTATTATAAACGTATAAAAAAACCTCTGAAAATTTTCAACAGAATTATAAACCAATATAAAGCCATATATAAAAAAGCTAACATGATACATGGAGATTTAGGGGAATTCAACATTGTATTGGATGAGAACGGAGAAATTTTAATAATTGATTGGTTACAATGGATATCATCTGATCATCCTAATGCAAATTCACTCTTAGAAAGGGATCTTGAGAATATATGTAATTATTTTCGAAAAAAATTTAAAATTGAAAGTAATTTAAATGAGATTCTTGAATCTTTTTATAATTAATAAAAACTAAATCCTTATTCTTTTGATAATACGCCTTGAATCACAATATCTTCTAAGTTTTCATTGTTTGTTATACTTAGTTCTCTAAGTTTAGTTTTAATTATCTTTAATAATGATTTTATATCCAATTTTTTCTTTAATATTGAAAATTTATACTCAGCATTATTTTTGCCAACCCTAAATGATTCAATAATTCCATTTTTAATATTAGGTAAATTTTGAAACGAAGTCAGGGCAAAGACCGTTAGAAATATATTCTCTCGAAAAGGTAAATATTCAATATCAGATAAGATTAAATTTGGATGACAAATTCTATAAACAGAATTAGAAATTTTCGATTTGAATTCTAATAGCATATTCCACGAAATATCTAGTCCCACATAATTTAATTTGATTTTTTCATTATTCAATATACTTTTGTTAATATATTCAAAAAATAGTCCTGTACCACAACCCAAGTCTAAGATGAGTCTTTCTTCTGCTCTATAATTATTTAAAACAATCTCAAATTTGTCTTTTTGTATTAAAGCATATCTTTTATCGTAAAAATGGGAGGAGGAATTGTATTTTTCAATAATCTTTTTCTTTTTATTATGACTTTTAGATCGTTCTTCCAAGATAATAACCAAACGAATTTTATCTTATTTTTATAATGTCGTAAGGTTTTAATTCAAAAAATTCTATCTTTAAATTATCTTTTCTATAAATATTATAATAATTTTTTTGTTATAGGATTTAAAAATGTCAAGTAGAGAAAACAATCAGCGATCGAAGAACCCTTTACAAATTCTGCAAAATAGTCAAGGTTCCGTAATATTACTCAGATTAAAAGATGGGACCGAATATAGAGGGTTGTTAAAAGAAATTGACGCTTATATGAATATGATTTTAGAAGACGCCACAGAACTCATGGAGGGGCAACCTATTGCCAAGTATAATGAGATTTTCATTCGTGGTAATAATCTTCTTTTTATAAAACCAGATGCCTCCCAAATCTCATAAGTATTCTAAAAGATATTCCATTATCTTTTACTAATAAATTATGAATTTTGAAAAAGAGAAATCCTTTATTAGAAAAAGATTATAAGTCTAAAATTTCTGGTATTATCTTATCATCTTTAATAATGGCATAAGAAGCAGGATTAGGAAAATAACCTCCTCTATAATTTGCAGATGAGAATAATGATAATAGTCTCTTATTAAAAAACCATTTATATCCTTCAGGAAAGCATTCATGGGCTCTTATAAGATATGAAAGATTATTATGCTTCATAAATTCCTCAAAAGCATTCTTTCCAAAGAATTTAATTCCAGGACCTCTAAAACTGTCGGAAAAACCTTCCAATTCTGATTTAGGATCATTCCACATAATTTGATAAATACTTTGTGCATTTGAAGCAAATACTTTATCAAAATTTTTGCATCTTTGATTTTTTAATTTCATTAAAATTTCATTATCTTGTGGAATCCCTCCATGTAAGCATAATATTGTTTTATTAATTAAAGTACATATTGGGAGTGTATTATAAAGGGTTATTACTTCATTGAACTTATTTTGATCCCTGAATCTTAAAATAAAATCTTGGAAAAAACCATAATATTGATTCATTTCAAGAGTTTCATGATTTCCTCTTAAAATATAATACTTTAATGGTGAAAGAATCTTTAGAGCCAAAACTAAAATCAAACATTCTAATTGTTTTGAACCACGATCTACAATATCACCTAAAAAAATAACTAATTCAGGATTAGACTTATTTATAATTTTGATTAATTCCAATAAAGTTTCTAAATTTCCATGAATATCTCCTATTACATAGACCAAGTCTGTTTTATTAGGAACGTTTAATTCTAGAAGTATATTCTCTTCCTCAAAAATTTCTTTAACTGCCTTTATTATTCTTGAAATATCATCAAATTTTAGTTTAGAGATTTTTTGAGGATTGTTTATTAGATCATGTAAAAATGATTTTTCAATCAAATTGATGGTTGATTTAAATAGTATATTTTAATTATTTTAAATTAATTCTATCACTTTTATTATAGTTTCTAGTATTTTTATAAATAAAGAACCTTAAAATAAAAAGATAAATTTGAATGGATGAAAAAATAACTCAAGAATTATTAAATGTTATTGAGAAGCACATTGAGATTTTTGAACATAAAAAACATCTTGAAAAAAGCAAAAATCGGAATCTTGGAATAATTTATACACCAAATCATGTGGTAGATTATATAGTTTCCAATATATTTAAATTGTATTTTCAAGAGTTTTTTAATTCTTTAAAAATTACTCAAGATAATGTTACTTTTCCTAAAATATTAAATCAAATCATCCAGAATCACAAACTTAAAGAAAAGTTAATTAGAAAAGTTAAAAGTATGAAAATCCTAGATCCATCATGCGGTTCTGGAAGATTCATAGTATCTGTAGCAGAACAACTATATAAAATTTATCAAATCATTGAACCTGAGTTGTCTAATTTAGAGATTAAAAAGAATATAATTCAGACAAATCTTTATGGAATTGAAATTGATAACTCTGCAATTATAATTTCTAAGTTAAGATTAATTAAATGGCTTTTATCTACTAATGCAGATTCTTATTACATTGACAATTTTAACTTAAAAAGTTTGAGGCTTGGAAATGTTAACCACATCATTGAAAAGATGGATTTAGGTTTAAATTTTTCCAACTTAGATTTTCTTTTAGAATTTAACTCTAATAAATTTGATATTATAATTGGAAATCCACCTTATGTCGAAAATAAAAAGATAAAAGATACAACTTTCAAAAAAAAATTGTCTAAGAGATATAAAACAGCTTATCGTTTATATGATCTTTCTATCCTTTTTATTGAGAGGGCTTTAGAATTATTAGAAAATAATGGTTTCCTCTCATTTCTTTTACCTAATAAATTTTTATCTGCAGATTATGGCATTAAGGTCAGATTATTACTATTAAATGAATGTGTTATTAAAGAAATTATAAATTTGTCTTCTTTGCCAATATTTCAAAATATAGCTACATATCCAATTATATTATCTCTAAAAAAAGCTAAACCAAGTAAGGAGGAAGAAGTTAAAATTAAAATATTTAATTATATAACCGAATTAACTGAATATAATGAAGCTAATATAATAAAATTCGATCAAAATTTAATCAGTAAATTACCATCAAAAGTAATTCCACTCACAGGAAATATAGAATTAATTACGTACTTGTATCGAAATTTTAACACTTTTGCTGAATCTTTTAAAGATTTGAAGATTATATATCGACCATTCGGTTTTTTAAAATATAGCAAACATTTTGATAATATCAGTGTCAAACCCAAATCAGATAATGATTTATTATTAATTGGTACCGGAAATATTGAAAAATACCATATTAAATTTAATAAAAGAATTAGAATTGCTGGAAGAGATATTAAAGTCTCTTATTTTAATTATCATCATAATTTTGAGCATAATTGGAATGATCTCAATAGCGAAAAACTTATTTTCAGGGAAATTGCTAAAAATTTAACATGCTGTTATGACCCAGGTGTCTTTAGCAATATAACAGGTCTATATTTTATAAAAATTCCCTCTGCCAATACAGATCAATTATTTTGTCTTTTAACCATTTTAAACTCTCAGTTCATGAATTCTATATTCAAATCATTATTTAGTACATTACATATGGCTGGAGGGTATTTAAGATTTAACGGTAGCTTTATTAAAAGATTACCATTACCAAGAAAATTTCCCTCGTTATTATCACAATTGGGAAAGATTCTACAATTTCTTTCGCAATTAAAATACGCTCTTGATTCATATAAATCTGAAAAAGTAAAAAAAACGGAATTAGAGAAATTCGATAGGAAATACTATAACCAAATAACTATTTTTCTTAAATTTTTCAATAAATTAAGTAATTCTATTGCAAAATTACTATTTTTAGATGATTTTTATCTTAAATCTAATTTAAACTATAATAAACTTAGAGACTTATTAGATTTAGAAGTGGAAACCCTAAAAATCCCTATTAAATTTGTAATTCCCATATTTAAGGTAAAGAATTACAAAGTTTTTACAATAAATGAATTAGATTCCATTTTATCAGAAATAAACAGATTTTATAATCGATTTTGTAATAATAAAGATTTATTAATCCAATCAGATAAAATATTAAAAACTAATTTAAACTAAACAAAAAAATCAAATTTAGTCCTTATGTATACATAATCGAATTAAAATTAAATTTTAGTAAAGATTATATAATAAAACCAAAAATAAGTAATTAACAATTTGAATTGTGAGTGAGGAATATGGTTAAAAAAAAGAGGGTTCCAAGTGAAGATGAGGAAGAATATGAAGTTCCATCTGGAAAAGCAGATGAGGATGGTGAAGAAGTTTTAGATCTATCAGATTGGAAAGATGATTTAGAAGAGGATTTAGATTACGATCTAAGTAAAATTGAGGATGATATGTTAGCAGATGAAGATGAAGATGAAGAATTTGGGATGGAAGTTGATGATGTCGTAAAAATACTTCGAGATGTGAAGTGCAAACCGTGTCCAGGTTTAAGAAGCAAACCAGATTGTAGAATTGCTCATGATTATGGGTGTCCAAAACCTAAACAGCCATAATTTTTATTTTTTATTTTTTTATTCATTAATCTAGGAAATCATATAGAATATATTCTATTAGGGAATAGTGTGCTTACAAACATATTAAAACGCATCACATTAACATTTATTGACATTTTAATTAGTTGGTATATCTGGTTAGTGAATGTTTCATTTGGAAACCTTTGCTATACTGCAGATTTCTCAAAATGCTTTACTTTATCTGTTACTACATTTCTAATTATATATGTACCTTTTGAGATTTATTGGTCTTTTAGAGATCTCTGGTTTGATCGATGGAAAAAACTTTTTCTAAAGGATCTGAATGTTTCAAAAATTAAAATTGATATATCTGATGGATTTTTATCAGCAAACCTAGTAAGAAATAGACACAAATCTAAAGATGAATTAAAAGATGCCATCATCATAGTGTGTCATGGATTTTCTGATACAAAAGAAACCTTACAATATTTTTATTTCCCACTAGCTTATCAAGGTTATAATGTATTGGCCTATGATGCGAGAGGTACAGGAAAGTCAAAAAAGACGGGAAAAAGAAGTGATTTTTTAAAAAGAATTGAAGATTTTAAGGAAATCATTGAATGGGTGAAAAACCAAAAAGAATTCTGCAATAAAAAGATATATTGTATAGGTTTTAGTATAGGTGCTATTACTGTTTTATCTGGAGGATTTAGAAATAAAGATATTAATAAAATCATTGCGATTTCTTCAATGTCTTATTACAAACAAAATATCCCAAAATATAATCCTGTTGTTATTTTGAGCTATTTAATTAAAAGAGTAAAATTTTTCCCCAATATTGAAGAAAATAATCTATTATCCCCATATCTACAAATAAAAAAAATAAAGAACGAGTTAATCTCACCAGAATGGGCAAAATTATCAAAACGGGTAATGTTAATACATTCTAAAAACGACAGAGTCATAAAATTCAAAAATTTAAAAGAAAATAGATTAATCTTAGAATCTTCTGATAAAAATACACTTATCTTAAAGAAGGGAGGGCATTCACAAAAGAAAAATGAATGTATATTAGTAGGGGCTACTCTTAATTTTTTAAATTCATGAATCTACTACTTTAAAATAGATTAATCATTATTTTTATAGCTTCATGAGCTAATTGGATGCTTATATCAATAAGTTTAACCTTTTTTTTGAAATATTTAGGATCTGATTTTGATTTATCGATTTCTTCAAAAATGTTGAAAAAATGTTTCTGGGACTCCAATTCCATAGAATATACATTCGGGCGGCAAGATATATCACTCATACTTACAAAACAGCCATGATTGATGAAACTATGATTAAATGCGGGATAATAAGTTTCCCATAATTTATCTTTTAAGTTTTTATAAACATTATCGACTAATTTCAAACAATAGTCTTTACTCTTGTCGTTATAACAGAAATAAAATGGTAATTTGTCCTTTCCTAAGTTTCTTCCCATATAATCACGTAATTTTTCAAGCAGAATCTCGAACTGTTTATAAGTTAAATTTAGATGCGTATGGTTAGCAGAAGGATTTTTTTTGAAAAAAAGTGGTTTTCGATAATAAGGAATATTATACAGCTTAATAATATTTAAAATTATCCCCTCTTTTAACCAGTGATCAAACTTATAAAATGGATTTAGATTTGCACTTAAATCAATTGAGAATCTTTCCAATAGAGAAGTCTCATGAAAATCGAGTATATATATATAAGTCTCTTCTTTATCCCAATATTTTTGAAGTAATTCTTTCACAATTGTGACTTGTTCGGGAGTTTGGGTTTCATTTAAATCCATACTTTCATTTATATATTCTGGCACAAATGCCTTAAGCCAAAAACTATTAAGGTTTTTACCATTTTTTAGGTAATATCCAGATTTATTATTTTGATTGGGATTCAAAAATCCATAAGGATTCAACATTGGTAAAAATAACAGTATTTGATCTGTTCTGACAAATTTATTGATTCGTAATTGTCCTTCCCGTATTAATTTAAAAAATTCCAAGATACTAAATAAACCGTTGTATTCATTATGCTGGGCACCAATAAAGATTTTAACATGTTTTATTTCATCGATTTCTGAATTTTTAGTAACTTTTATGAGAGGAATAATACCCTCAGAGCTATTATAAATGTGATAACTAGTATAGTCTAAATCTTTAACCTGTTCTAGTTCATTTAGAATTTTTTTATATAAATTGGTCCGATTTGAAATATCTAATAATGCTTTTAACGTTTCAAGGTCCATTTCAATCAAATATTTTTTTCCAATCTGAGAAATTGATGATTTTTTTATAATTTTTAACGATGCTTGTAAATAAAACGCAACCTATACAGAACATATTTGCAAAATCTTCTATTGTTAAGTTTAATAATTCACAATTTTCTTTTGAAAAACCTACACCGCGTTCAACTTCAATTTGCCCGTTATAACCCGATAAGTTAACTACAAATTCTTGCTTATTCAATACCTCTTTATTAATAAATTCTTCACGCGCAATTCTGGCTAATCCTCCAATAGGGATAACCATACCTTCTCTTTGTGCTAAATAAATTCGTAAATCAAATGTATGTTTCCCCTCCTTCCAAGTTATTAATGAAAAATCAGCCATTTCCTGAATTGTATATGGAAAAGGATCTCGGTTTTCCTTAAACTTATTAAAAAATTCTTTTTTACTCTCTTCAATTAGGTTTTTAATGTTAAGAAGATTTTCATCCTTCGAAATAGGTATAACACCTGCGCCTCCAGAACCTCCACTAGGTTTAATAATAAAAGATTTCTTATATTCTGTTATAAGAAACTTCAGCTTTTTAATTAACTCTCTTTCATTAAATGCTTTTGTGAATAATAAATATTTTAAATTATATTTATTGAGAATATCTTTACTAAAATAGCTAGCTAAATAAGTTAAAGATTTATCATCAGTTACATTAAAAACAGGGTTCACTAAAATTGAATTGACTTTTCTGAAATCTTCTTTAATTAATTTTGAGAATTTTTTATTGTTGAAACGTCTTGTAATACCATCTCCTATTAAAACATTAACTTTTTCCCCTTTATATTTAATCCAATTTTGAGAAAATGAAAGTGTTCTAGATAATTGTTTATAATCTGCTATTAAAAAAACCGCATCAACTTGAAATTTTTTGTTATAATTATCTTTATTGAAAATTTTTACAGAATACCCATTAGCTTTAAGATGTTTTCTAAAGTATTCAATCATTATTACTTTTTCATGAATTAAACCATCGTCAACCGGCACGCCAACTATTATAAAGATTTTACTAAATTTTCGTTTATTTCCGTTTAGTGCTTGATAAATAGCTTTTAAATATCCATCATATAAAAGAGCTTGTTGTTTTTCAGTAATTATTGAAAGCC
>JBHLLJ010000012.1:0-34972 GCA_048885705.1 Candidatus Hermodarchaeota archaeon
GTTGTTGATTCTCTAGCTGCTATAGATTGGGCAATTTTTAAAGAAAAGAAAATAAGTATGGAAACTCTAATAGATGCTTTAAAAAAAAATTTCAGAGGATATAAAGATCTTCATAATTATCTATTATATAAATGTCCTAAATACGGTAATGATGATGATCGAGCTGATAAGTATGCCAAAAAAGTAACCAAAATTCTTTTTGAGTCAGCAGAAGGTCTCCGATGTGCTAGAGGTGGAGAATATCGAGTTGGAATTCATGCGATGACCACTCATGTAGGATTTGGAATATTTACAGGGGCTCTTCCTTCTGGTAGAAAAAAAGGAAAACCTTTAACAAGAGACATCGCACCTGGCTTTACAGCAAAAAAAGGACTTACAGCAACATTTAACAGCATCGCGAAATTGGACCATTCCCTTCTGTCTAATGGAGTTGCTTGCACAATAAATATTGATCCAGAACTTACTATTATTGAAAATGGAGAAATATTAGAATCTCTCTTAAGATCATATGTTAATTTAAATGGTTCTCATATTCAATTTAATTCAATTTCAGTAGCAGATCTAGAAGATGCTCAAAAACGACCTGAAAATTATCAGAATTTTATGGTACGAGTTTCAGGTTATAGCGCTAGATTTATAGATCTCCCGAAAGCAGTTCAAGATGATATTATTTCAAGACATTGTTATTCAAAAATATAGTATGAATTATTAGTACTTGTTATTAACTATTTAAAATAGCCTAGATTAAAATATCTCAAAGCTTTTTTGAAAATAACGATAAGATTAATTACTTAACTATTTATAATATTTGACTAAAATTAAAAAAGACGTTTCGATTGAGTATGGATAAATTCGATTATAAAAATTTAGGTCTTAAGTGTGGTTTGGAGATTCATCAACAACTTGATACAGAAAAAAAATTATTCTGTAGATGTCCTGCTGAACTTCAAGGAACTAGAACACCTGAATTTACCGTATCACGAGAAATGAGGCCTGTATTGGGTGAAATGGGCACTTATGATAAAGCAATGCTCACTGAATATGAGAAAGGAATGGGAATCGTATATGAAGGATATAACGATGTCGTATGTACTTATGAGCTTGATGACACGCCTCCATTTTCATGCAATGAAGAAGCAAAAAATGTAGCTTTACAAATCGCCATGCTTTTGAATGCAAATATTATTGAAGAAATGCATGTTTGTAGAAAGAATTACCTTGATGGAAGCGTCCCAAGCGGATTCCAAAGGACCATGATACTTGGAACTGATGGATACATAACTTTAGAAAGTGATAAAAAAATTAGAATAGATATTTTGAGTTTAGAAGAAGAAGCCGCAAGAAAAATCAAAACTGAAGATAAAACGAATTTTTTTCGATTAGATCGATTAGGAATTCCAATGGTAGAAGTTACAACTAAGCCTGATATTACTACTCCCGATGAATGCAGAGACTGTGCTGAAAGGATAGGATTGCTATTATGGTCAACAAATGTTAAGAAAGTTCTTGGATCAATTAGACAAGATGTTAATGTTAGCATTGAAGCGGGAACAAGAATTGAAATAAAAGGAGTTCAGAAATTAGGATGGATTCCTCTTTTAATCAATCATGAAATTTCACGCCAACTAAAGCTTCTTGAAATAAAAGAAGAACTTGCGAAGAGAACGTTAGAAGAAAAAGATATTCCACATAATCCAGTTGATTTAACTGATACATTAAATAAAACTAAATCAAATTTTATAGCTAAAGGAATTAAATCAGGAAAACTATTATATGGGATTAATTTCAGTGGATTTAAAGGGATATTTGGAAAAGAATTAATGGAAAATTATAGATTTGGCACTGAAGTTAGTAATAAAGTAAAATTGATCTCAGGTTTAAAAGGAATAATTCATTCCGACGAAGATTTAAGTAAATATCATTTTTCAAATGAAGATATCAAAAAAATTAAAGAGAAATTAGGTTCTAAAGAAAATGACTGCTTTATTTTATTATTAGGCTCTAAGAAAGAATTAAAAAAAGCAATTAACGTAATCATTAATAGAGTAAAGTTTGCTTTTAATGGAGTCCCTCCTGAGACCAGAAGAGCTCTTGAAAATGGAAACACTGAATTTTTAAGAGAACTTCATGGGGGAGCAAGGCTATATCCCGACACAGATACAGAAACGATTTTCAATAAGGAAGAAGAAATCAATGAAATAAGAAGAACGCTCCCAGAATATCCCTGGATAATTATAAAACAATATTCTAAAAAATATAAAGTAGAAGAACGATTGATTAAAGACTTAATTTTTACAGGAAAACTCAAGTTGTTTGACGCTCTCATAAAAATTTATACTGATAATCCCTCATTACTCTTTACAACCCTATTAGAAACAACCATTGCCCTTAGAAGGGATGGAAAAGATATAGAAAATATTACTGATTCTGATTTTATTGAAATATTCACGCTTTTAAAGAAAAATGAAATTAGTAAAGAAGCCATCGAAGAAATAATGAGCCTTAAAGCTGATTCTCCTGAAATTTCTATTGATCAGATTAAACAGAAATTAAAAATCGAGAGTATTTCAATTACCGATCTCAATCGAATAATAAATGAAATTATAAAAGACAATATTAAACTCATAAAAGAAAAAGAAATGAGAGCAACTGGACCACTGATGGGGGAAGTCATGAAAATAGTAAGGGGAAAAATTGATGGTGCTATTGTATCCAAAGAATTAAATAAAGTTATAAAAGAAAAAATTAAAGAGTTGAAATAAGTGAGTGAGAAATTAAAAGGTTATAAAGGAGAAGGAAGGAAACTATTAGAAAAGAATAATCTAGAAATTTGGGATATTGTTCATATTAAAACTAAAAACACAGAATATGAAGGAATCATTTTACCTAGAATTGAACAATCATCACCTAATTTCATTAACATCAAATTAGATAATAATTATAATATTGGAGTTAAGGTTTCTGAGATAGAAGAAATTAAAAAGATTGGAAAAAGAGAAGCTACTTATAAGATTCCTCAAAAAGAATTTCCACACAATCAAGACCTTCCAAATATAAAACTGCTGGGAACTGGTGGAACCATTGCCTCAAGATTGGATTATACAACAGGCGCAGTGATTCCTTCTTTTACTCCAGGAGAATTATATAGTGCTGTCCCTGAATTGGCTGAAATTTGCAACCTTGACTGTGAAGTAGTTTTTGAAATTCTTTCAGAAAACATGAGACCTGAATATTGGCAAAAACTAGCAGAAAAAATTGTAGATGCTGCAAATTCAGGAGTGAATGGAATTATGATTGGTCATGGAACAGATACCATGTCTTTTACTAGCGCAGCTCTTTCTTTTATGTTAAAAGATCTTTCTATTCCTGTTGTTTTAGTTGGTAGCCAACGAAGTTCTGATAGGCCTTCTTCTGATGCAGCTTTAAACTTAATTAATGCTGCAATTTTGGCAAATTCGGATATCGCTGAAGTAGTAGTTTGTATGCTTGGATCTGCATCTCATGACTATGGATTAATTCATAGAGGGACTTTAGTTAGAAAAATGCATTCTTCTGTTAGAAATACCTTTAGAACGATAAATAATGTCCCATTAGGTATGGTTCAAAATAGAGAAATTAAAATGTTTACTAAAGAATATAAAAAAAGATCAAAATCAAAAACTCGAGTCCTTTCAAATTTTGAAAAAAAAATTGCTTTAATATATTCTTATCCAGGGACAGATAACGAGCTAATTAATTTTTACATTGACCGAGGATATAAAGGAATTGTAATTGCCGGAACCGGATTAGGACATGTATCTACTACAATTTATGATTCATTAGAAAGAGCCGTTGAGGAAGGTATTCCGATTATCATGACTACCCAGACTCTTCATGGATTTGTTGGGATGAATGTATATTCAACAGGAAGAGAATTACAAAATATAGGTGTTATTCCCGGTAGAAATCTATTACCAGAAGTTGCCTATGTTAAACTAGGGTGGGTATTAGGACAAACCAACAACCCAGAAGAAGTTAAGGACTTGCTATTAAAAAATATTGCTGGTGAATTTATTGAAAGAGAAATCCCTATTGCTTTCAATTATAACATTGATGAGTTATTAAATAAGTCTGATTTAATAAAGAAATAATTATTAATGCTTGTATTTTTTATAGATAATAAATTATAGCGATTCTAAAATGAATTCCAAGATTGATATGAAAAAAAAGTTAAGGCATTTAAGATTTATGTCCTCAATAATTTTATTTATAGTCTTTTTTAATATTATCTTTGGATTATTCAATTTTAGTTTAGTATTAAGCAATATAAGTCTAAATTATTCAGAAATTGGACTTAATCAGATTCAAAATTTAAATGACGATGAACTTACTGTTAAAATTCCCTCTGTACCATATCATCAACAAATTAATGGCTACTATTGTGGACCGGCTGCCTTAGAGATGATAATGGATTACTATGGCCCTGATATACCTCAAGATGAAATAGCAGAAGTAGCTAGAACTTATATAGAATATGGGGGAACTTTTACCTGGGAACTACTACGAGCAGCTAAATTTAGTAATTTAAGTTACTCAAAAGGTATCACAATTAGTGGAGGTATTAAGGGGTATTCTACAAGAAAGCTAGGATATATTAGTTTTGAGGCTCATCTTAATAATACTTCATGTCTAAAGGATTTAATAGATTGTGGTTATCCATTACTAGTAATAACAGAATCAGGTCCCTCCTCATACCATTTTCGAGTGATTATTGGTTATACCTTGTATTCTGATGGGTCAATTCGAGAATTTATTCTGAATGATCCTTGGATTGGTCCAGATTACATTATGCCATATGACTATTTTGTTGATTTATGGACTTCACATGTAAATTGGACATTATTTGTTTCTCCATGGAAAGTTAATATTTCATATCCAAAGGAAATTAAAAAAAATGAATATTTTCTTGTAACAGCAAATATCACCTATCCTTGTCCTAAATACTTCGATAATAGTGAATATATTGCATCTGATTGTTCAGCAACTATAACATTACCCTCAGGTCTTACATTATCTCAAGGAGAGAATCAAACCAAAACTCTGAATAATGGCACTTTACGAGGTGGAAATAGCGTTTTAGTCCAATGGAATGTTACAGCTAATTCAGTTGAGGGTACTAAGTATTTAACAATTCAAGCTAATGGTCTTATAAATGGAAGTGTTCAAGCTTATGGAATTTTTGAGGCTTATTCTTACATAGATAAAATTGGTGGAAGTCAAACAATTTTAATATTATCAAACAAAGAATCACCTATGGGTATGATCATAACAATTACAAGCATAAGTCTAGGTGGATTAACAATAGGACTAAGTATTATACTTCTAAAAAGAAGAAAAACTAAAAAAGTAGTAGAATAATTTTTTTTATTTCAATACTTTTAAACAGTGGATCCCCACTTTAGACTCTTTTCATAATAAATTCTAATTCTGAATTAAATAAATTTACAAAAAAAATATTAAAGATGCTAAATTCTATGTCATACAAAATATCTTAAAACATTACAATGGGAAAACGAATTTTAGCACAGCGGAAAGGTAGAGGAGTTCTAAGTTTTAGATCTCCAAGTCATCGACATGTAGGAGAAGTGAAATATCGCCCTTTCAAAAAAAATGAGAAATTATTTACATTTAAGGTAATTGATCTCATCCATTCTCCCGGAAGAGGAGCTCCATTAGCTCGAATTCAATATGATGACGGTGAAAAAGGACTTTGGCTTCCACCTGAAGGAGTTTTTGTTGGGCAAGAATTTATACAATCTAAAACTGGATATGGCCAAATTGTTGAAGTTGGAAATATCCTACCCTTAAAGAAGATGCCCTTAGGGACTCTTGTATATAATATTGAAGCAAAACCCGGCGATTGTGGTAAATTTGCACGAGCCTCTGGAGTAGCTGCACTTGTTAGGAATAAATCTGGCAATAAAGTTGAACTTCTTTTTCGATCAAAAAAAACTAAATGGATCAATGAGAATTGCCTAGCTACAGTCGGTGTTGTTGCTGGAGGTGGTCGTACAGACAAACCTTTTCTTAAAGCTGGAAATAAGTTCTATTATATGCAATCAAAAGCTAAAAAGTGGCCAGTAGTAAGAGGAGTTGCTATGACAGCCGCTTCTCATCCATATGGTGGTGGAGCAAAACAATCTCCTCACAAACCTACTACAACTAGCAGAAATGCTCCTCCTGGAAGGAAAGTAGGGCAAATTGCTGCGAGGAGAACTGGACATAAGAATTAAATGTACCATTTTCTCTGTTAAAAAAAAATAATAAAAAAGTTTTAAATTTAGTTATAAAAATTCTTTCTATTTCTTTTGTTGTTGAATATAGAAAAACAATAGACCAACGAAAAAAACTATTAAGAGCGCAAAATTAAACCATCCTGCCCAACCAGTTAATTCTGTGAAAACTCCTACTAACTGTACAATTGCGCCTAATATACAGACAAGCATATCTAAAATAATGAAATTCTCAATTTTTTCCCAATCTGATTCTCTATATGCTAAAAATTCGACGAATGCAAAGCTTAGAAAAATAATCCCAATAAATCTTCCTGCTGTACGGTCTAGAGCAGGCCATGCAAATAGATCTACATAAATGTCAACCAAGAACGTAAAAAATATTCCAAATACAACAAAAATGACTAACTGTATAAGTAGGGTGATTTTTAATCCCTTTAAAACTTCAGGACTCATATTTTGTTTTCCCTCTACTAAGTAATTTTTGAAAAAATTTACTCATTGGTATTTTCGATATTATATAAATTTTTTCAATGGCTCGAAAGAATAGATTATAACTACACTTTCTATATAAAAATTAAGAGATTGCGCCCTCTCAACCTTAAACCGGTAAAAAAGGAAATGGAAAAGAAAAATCTAGCTTAATGTAAATTAGTATTAAAATTAAAGGTAATATTTTGTAAAAATTCTTTATAACGAGAGCGTAGAGTTACTTCTGTAACTCCAATGACTCTTGAAATGTCTTTTTGGCTTACTTTATGATTCTTCAATTTCGATACTAGGTATATCGATCCTGCACATAACCCTTTTGGATCTTTTCCGCAAATAGATGTGTTCTCAATGAAATTCTTTAATACTTTTATCGCTTCGTTCTCCACATTAATATCTAAACCCAAGTCAGCACAATAGCGTGGTATAAGGGATACAGGATCAATATGAGGTGACTTTAAGTTCAATTCTCTTACTAAGATCTTATAGCATTTTTTTACTATATTATCATTTATTGATGCTTCTTCTAAGATTTCTTGAAGAGTAATAGGAACCTTCTCTTGCTTGCAGACATAATATGCACATGCAGCAATCATACCATTTATAGATCTACCCCTTAAGAGATTTTTTTTAAAGACTTCCTTGTAAAGTCGAACTGCGGATTTTTTTACCCTTTCTGGAAAATTTAAATTGCCTCCAATTCTCTTTAATTCCGTAATAGCAATTAACATATTCCTCTTTTCCCATGATAGATGAGTATTCCATTTTGCTGCCCTTCTTAAATCGGGATTTTTAATTTTTGATCTATCAATAATCGTACTTAATCCTATATCAGGCATTAAAATTGAAATTGGACATCCTGTTCGTTCTTTTTTATCCTTCTCTTGCTTTGAATAAGCCCTTATACCACTGTGAGTGATATCAACTGCCTTTTCAGATACTACTAAACCACAATGCTGACAAACAATCTCCCCTTTTTGATGGATATCGATAGTGGTTCCCCCGCACTCAGGACAGAAACCACCAGTTTGAGGTGTTATTTCAACAACCATAAGTTTTAACCCTAATTATTAATTTTTTTATCGTTTTTTATGATAAACAGTTTTTTTGAACACACAATTAATACAAAAAAATTCTTTTTTTATAACAAAATATTTTTTTGTATATAATAATAGATCCCTAACACATATTTAAATCTTTTCGTTATAACAAATCCTTTAAATATGCATCACTTATTTGTATATAAAAAAATTCGTTAGTAAAAACTAATAATTCACTATTATAAAATAAGAATAATATGTACAATATACCTTCTTTGTTATAAAATCTTTTATAATCTACTATAGATTTACCATATTTGTCGGAAAAATTGGACATTTTTAACAATACATTAATTTTATTTCTTAAAAAAAAACTGAGTTTTTTTATACCTAATTATATTTTACATTTAAGTAAATGATGACTTGTATCTATACATCCCATAAAATATTCCATATTTAAATTGAGTATTTTGTACCCATAATTTTCCGTTTTTATTCAAATAAAGAAAATAAAAAAAAATTAAATAATAATTCTTTTATTATGTGTTCAAGTAAAAATTGACACGAATTAGTGGTACAAAAATAACTGATCCTAAAAAAACTGAGGAAAACCAGAGTAAAAAAGATTCAGAGGAATCTTCAGTGATCATTAATAGTGATTCTATTAAAAAATCAGATGAAATGAAAGAATACGAGCAAATTACAGGCAGATATGCAATTTGGCGTGGAGTTATAACGGAGGGTTTTAGAAAGTGGCGAAGAGGCGAGAAAATCTATCAAAGAGAAAAAGAACGAATTTCTCTATATGTATCTGATGATACGAAGTCAAAGTGGTTAAATTATACGAAAAATGATGGGGACCTTACAATTTCAAAACTAATAAGAGAGGCAGTTTCATACTTTATAGAAAGTAAATCAAATGAATCAGGTCATAACTTATCAAGATTAAATCCTCAAACTATTTCAAATATCTCCCACACATTAAAGGAACCATTAACATCGATAAAAGGTTATTCACAGTTACTCCTTGAAAACTATAAGGAACAATTAAATGATCAGGTTTTAGAGACCGTAAAGAACATTTTTGAGCAATCCATATTGCTTGAGAAAAAGATAATAAATATTTTGGATAACATGAAGGTAGAATCAAAATATGATGTTTTATTAATTGAAGATGATTTAGCCACTATTAGATTGATAACAAGCTATTTTGATAGTAAAGGATATAAATGTAAAGGTGTGGTAAGTGGTTCCAAAGGTCTGGAGGAATTAGGTAACACAACTCCCAAATTAATATTATTGGATATTATTTTACCAGATCTTAGTGGATATGACATTTGCAAAACAATAAAATCTGATAAGGAATGGTCAGATATTCCTCTATTTTTCTTAACCGCTATTGCAGGGAGTGAAGTTGAAAAGAACTTGGCAGACACGAAAGCAGATGGGTATATATTAAAACCTTTTAATTTTTCTGATTTTGAGGTAATTTTTGATATTTTAAAGAAAAGTTAAGAATATATTATCATATTTTAACTTACTTCTTAAGAATTTGGACATAATCACGATAATACATTGCCTTTATAATAAAAAAGATTTATAAATGGATAAAAAATTACACAATATTGTATACTAATTATATTTGAAATCTTAATTGAATAAAAATTGGTATAAATATAGATTAATGTTTACAAAATAATAGATATCTGATAAAAAAAAATGGGGGTTTAGAAAATTTCTAACAAAAATAGTTCAACCAGAAATAACGATAAAGATAAAAAAACTAAAAAAAGGGAAATGACAGATGAAGAGATAGCTAACCTCGACCAAAACAGTAAGGAATTTAAGGATTTAGTAAAAAAATATGAAGAAGGGACTGATAAATATGCTATCTGGCGTGGATCTATTACAGAAGGATTTAAAAAGTGGTTAAAAGGGGAAAAAATATATGATAGAGATAAAGAACGAATCTCTTTGTATGTATCCGAAGAAACTAAACAACAATGGCAAGAGTTTAAAGAAAAAAAGGATTACACTACCATCTCAGCTTTAATTAGAGAGAGTGTGGACTTTTATATTGAACAAAAATCTGATCTTCTTAGTGATAAATTACAAAGAATGGATGAAAGGACTATTTCTAACATATCTCATGCTTTAAAGGAACCTCTCACTACTATAAAGGGTTTTAGTCAACTACTATTGGAAAATTATGCTGATGAATTGAACGAAGAAGTTTTGGTAACAATTAAAAATATTTTTGATCAGAGTTTACTTCTCGAAAATAAAATCATTAACATCTTAGATAATATTGCTACTGAAGAGCCACATCCTCAGTATGATATTCTCCTGATTGAAGATGACCTTGCTACTATAAGATTATTAACAAGTTATTTTGAGAGTAAGGGATATAAGTGTAAAGGTGTAGTAAGTGGGACCAAAGGTATAGATGAAATAAGAGGTGGAGCTCCTAAACTGATTTTATTAGATATCATTTTACCAGACATTTCAGGATATGAGATATGTAAGATGATTAAAGAACATGATAAATATAAACAAATCCCAGTCTACCTTTTAACCGCTATACCTGGATCAGAAGTAGAGAAGAAAATGGGTGAAACTAAAGCAGATGGTTATATATTGAAACCATTTGATTTCTCAGATTTTGAAGTAGTTTTTCAATATTTATAAGTCAAAGATCGTGAAAGATGCGTTTCACGATCATTAAATATTAGATTTAAAATATTAAATACTGATTAAATGTTAAATTGCAATTAAAAAAAGAATATAGAAATCTCTTATTCTATTGAAGTAAGAGGATATTCAAGTAATTCTTCTTTAACAGGTTCCTCTTTTTTTGCGAAAAGCTCCTTTGTGATTCCATGAATTAACCAAAATCCTATTGTTGAAATCAGAGAAAGAATCCCAGCTAAATACCATACCCAATTTGGTCCAAAATTTACCCAAATCAGGCCAGCAGCTAAGACTCCAAACAAATTGGGGATCATCCATTGAAAACCATAAACTGCCATATATCTTCCCCGTTTATCTTCAGGGGCAAAAGATGCAGCTGTACTTTGTCCAAGAGGATATACAATACATTCTCCCACTGTTATAATACCCATAGCAACAAAAAACAGATATGGCTCAGAAATAAAACCATACATCCCAAACCCAATCATAAGAAATATAGTTCCAAAAGCCATCATCTTCATGGGAGCATACTTTGAAATCTTCTTAGTTATCCAGAATTGTAAGAAAACAACCATAATAGCATTCATACTTAACAAATAGCTAAAATTTTGCGTAGGGAACCCATGAATGTCCCGTAAGAAAACTGATAACGTACTGTTCATCTGCATATATACTAACACTGTTATAGCAGATACACCTAGGAATAACATAAACTTCCAATCCATTATCACATTTTTGTATCCAATAAGAGTTTTGATTACCGATTCTTGAGACTTTTCTTCCACTATCTGAGGCTTGGTCTCTGGAATAACTACATAAACTATACCGGCAGTAATTATACTACTCACAGCATCAATAATAAATAATAACATATAGGATCGAGTTGCTATCACTCCGCCAAGAAGAGGACCGATCACTGCTGAAATATTAAAAGCTACTCGTATGATTCCAAACCCTTTTGTTTGCTTCTCATTTGGAAGTAAATCAGCAACCATTGCTTGTCGTGCAGGACCTCCAAAATTGCCAATCAAACCTAAAAATGCTGCAAGTATATAAAAAGTATTTAAATTATCAGCTAATCCCATCAATATACTCCCTGTTCCGCTTACAACTAAACCAATAAGGATCATAGAACGACGACCATATTTGTCCGCTAATGCTCCTCCAATCACTCCACCAAATATATTTCCCACTGAGAAGATCGAAAATAGAAATCCTACTTCGATCATCCCCACTCCAAAGCGTCCAGTTATATACAGAGCATAAAAAGGATATAGTATAAAGCTCCCCAACATATCAATGAAAGTGGCGAGAGTTAACACCCAAAATGTATTGGGATAATCTCTGTATACATTTTTGATTCTATCAAACATAATAAATCCTCAATTTAAAAATTGAATATAAATCTGTAGAGATTTATGATTTCTAAAATACCATAAAACTGCTAAACAACGTGTAAAATAAATAATTTAGGGTATTTATAGTTTTTATCGATGAACTACAAATGAACTATGGATTTAAGAGAAAAGTAAATTTATCAAGATCAAATCAAATCATTATTTTTATTGAATCTATCATTTCTAAACCTATTATAAACTATCAAGTGAATAACGAAAATGTATGATTACTTAATAAATAATGAAAATAAAACATTCAGAGAGGAAGTTCGAGAATTTGTAAAAAGTTCAGTTCCTCCTTCATTATTGAAAAAAATGGATAAAGATGAGATCCAATATCCTTCCGAATGGCTACATGCTTTAGCTCAGCAAAATCTGATAGGAGTGAGATTTCCAAAAGAATATGGTGGACGTGGATTGAATTGGGAAAGTGAAATCATTGCTCAAGAAGAAATCGGAGTATTAGGAAGTTCACTTGCCTGCTTATTTTCTTTACCCAGCATATGTGGTGAAGCGTTGAATACTTTTGGGACAGAGCAACAAAAACAAAAATATCTTAAACCTATGTGTGAGGGAAAAAAGTTTACTGCTGAAGCATTAACCGAACCAAGAGGTGGATCAGATTTTTTTGGAGCAACTTGTACTGCTATTAAAGATGGAGATTATTATGTTTTGAATGGAGAGAAACGATTTGTTGTAGGTGCTGAAGGTGCTGATTTCTTTTTAGTTTATGCAAAAACTAATATAGATCCAAAGGCAGATCCTCATAAAGCTTTAAGTTTATTTATAGTAGACAGAACTGAAGGAGTTAATACCGAATATATTTATGGTATACTTGGAACTAGAGGTGGAGGTGCTGGTAGGATAAAATTTGTTAATGTTAAGGTGCCAAAAGAAAATATAATATTAGAAGAGGGGGCTGGAGGACAAATTTTTTATCAAATGATGGTCCCTGAACGATTAACTACCGCATCAGGTTTCATAGGACTTGCTCGTGCTTGTTTAAGACTTGCTACAAAATATAGTTCAAAAAGGAAAGCATTCGGACAAACTATAAGAAATTTTCAAGGAGTTAGTTTTCTAGTCGCAGATAGTATAACTTTATTGGATGCTACAAGAGCCATTGTTTATAATACAGCTAAAAGTATTGATGCTGGAGCACCACCAGCGCTCCAGAGGAGATTAGTATCTGAATCAAAGAAATTTTCAACAAAGGCCTGTTGGAAAGTTATAAACAATTCAATGCAAATTTTAGGAGGAATAGGTTATACAACTGTTTATCCAATTGAAAGATTACTAAGAGATGCTAGAATAGGTGAAATTTGGACAGGAACAACAGAAATTATGAATTTAATAATACAGCATGAGTATTATAAAGAAATTTTAAGCGAAAAATGGCAAGGTCGAGATATTGAAAAAGATGCTATTGATAGTGAAGCAGTAGAAGAAAAAAATTATGGATAAACAATATAAAATTAAAAAAAAATTTAAGAAGACTAAATCTTCTTATGTTTATTATTTAAATGAACTTAATTTTCCTAAATTTGAGTCTAATGGGTTTCCTAAACAAAAATAGATATTATTTTTGTGATCAACAAAAAATGACCCAACTGTTCCTACTTCCATAGGATTTCCTGTTGTAAATCTTCTTGAAATTTGTGTATCTGAGCAGATATTGAATAAGTCATTAATATCTAGATTTCCATCTTGGCTATAAGTAAGACATAATTCAGAAACTCTATTATATCGTTCTAAATATTTAGTAGGATAAATCATAAACATCTTGAATAGACTATTCTCATATATATTTGCATCAAATGTATAGCTTCCTCTTCCTATTCTCTCTGATGAGAACGTATTAGGAATGGTTTCGATTGCAATCATAGACCATCTGTTTCTGATAATAAAATTCCATCCGAGAGTGAAATCATTAGATGTTATTACCTTTTCTGCTTGTTTGACAAACCTAGTGTTTTCCAACACACTCCTGTAAAGTACTGATAGGGGAATACCTAAACATCCATAATTAAAAACTTCAATTAAATTAACAGAAATTGAAAGACCCCATTTATTTATTCCACCCATAGCTAGCATACTACCCATTCTAAAAGTGAACATTTTTTTACCGTTTATCTTTGTATAAACCCATGCCACTGTTGGCATCATCAAAAGTGTAAGATCAATTGTTTGCCCAAAAATAGGCTTTCTATGAGTATGAGAACCAATAGCTGTGCAACCTCCCGCAATTAAAGGCGATTGAGGATAACCTGTAAGCATTGGAATTATTTTACCATAATATATATCCCAAAAACAATTTTGGACCAAAACATCCATGAAATCAATTGAAATTTCATAAATTTGCCCCATAAAAAGGATAGATACTACCTCGACCGCATCAGCAATTCCTTCCATCTCAAGTAAGTATTCATCTGGTATAAACTCAAGATAATCTAATGCGAAGTAAATAGCAATATCATAGGAGAGTCCAATTTCTTGCGCTTGAAGCATAATCATAAGTTTCATCCACGCAATTTGAAAGGCTAAATTTTGACCCTCTAAAAACCCGAGAGTATAGTAATTGTCTGCTTCTACATATAAATAAGGCTGATTGTTAGAATATATCCATTCAGCATAATTTCCTTCAATATCATTTGTTTCACATGCATTACCAAAAGAAATAAGCCCTGAAAATACGCTTATACCTAAAATCGATAGTAATAAGCCTGATTTATTTTTTAATTTCATTATTCTTATACCTAATTAAAATGGTTTAAACTATTTCTTAAAAAAGAGATTTAAATTCCACACTTTCTCTTCCAATTAATTAAAAAATTAAAAAATTATTCCAATAATTTTATCTTAAAATAATCAACAGTAATGGTATGCTTTGTCTCAATAACTTCTCAAAATATTAACACTTTTTTATCCAAAAATTTGTGTAATTCAGGATCCTTTTCCCGCATGTGAGTTTTTTTCCTGACTAACACTTCTGACCATCTATCTTTATAGTCATCAAAAGGTTTAACGAAATATTGTGGTCCTTCTGAACGAGTTCCCTTTCCTCTTATTTTAACGAAGAGGATTCCTCTTATTTCATTCATTATTGGTTTTATAAAAATAAATTGATGTAATTATTTTTGTTTAGAAAGATATCTAATTTTTACTAATAGATCTCTTAATTCCATTTTATCATTTTCAGGAGTAATATATTTCTTTTTTACACCTTCAGATAATGGAACTGATTGTATTTTATTCCCTTGTAATGATACCATATCTCCGAATTTGCCTTCTAAAACTAATTTCATCGATGCTAAACCGAATCTTAAACCAAGTATTCTATCAAAAGAGTTAGGAGGTCCTGCGCGCATAGTATGCCCAAGAACTACGCTTCTACATTCGAATTCTACATCATTTTTTTGAAATTCTTCTTTTAGATCATCTCTCAAATTTAATTCATCAACAATTATTTTAGACATACCTAATCTAGCCAATAATGGGTTTCCAAATGTATCTTTTGGTAATTTATTTATAGTTTCTTTAGAAATGGTTTTAAAGTCTCTTTCTAATGATTTTAAATGTGGATATGCTCCTTCTGAAATTGCTATTATATGATATTTATAACCGGAATTAACTCGTTTTTTGAGGACACCAATAACATCATTTTCTAAATCAAAGGGAGTCTCTGGGATTAAAATAATATCAGCACCAGCAGAAATTCCACTATACATAGTGAGAAATCCAGCATCCCTTCCCATTATTTCAACGACAAAGACTCGCTGATGTGAGCGAGCAGTTGTTGTGAGATTATCCATAGAATTTGAAGCCAATTGTACGGCACTCCAGAATCCAAAAGTATAATGAGTTCCTGCTAAGTCGTTATCTATTGTTTTAGGACATCCTACAACTTTAGCACCTGTATTTTTATACATAAGATCTGCAACTCCTAACGTGTCATCACCTCCTATAGCAATTAAAGCGTCTATTCCAAGTTCTTTAAATTTTTCTGTTAATTCTTGAGCCATTTTTTCTTTTGAAGTGACTCCTTTAAATGGATTTGTCCTACTTGTATAAAGAATCGTTCCTCCTTCTGTATGTAAGTCATCATGTTCAGCGATATTTAAGGGTATCGTAATATTTTCCATAAAACCTTTCCAACCTTTTAAAATTCCAACACAATTGACTCCTGCATCATACGCTTTAAGCATTATCCCATATATAACAGAATTTAAACCGGGACAGTAAACGGCAGTTAAAGAAAGACTTTAACATGACTCCGCCGCCCGTTAAAATTCCTACTCGTTTTATTGTCATAAAAATCCACCCTAAAAATCTTTTTTTAAAATCTTTTATCAATATAATATCTTTTAGAAAGAAAGCAAATTATAAAAAAAATATCTTAATATTGAAATAATTTAAGTTTATGGTTCATTATTAAAAAGGAGAAAAATTCAACTCTTAAGAAAAATCCAAATTTGAAATTAATTGAAGGCAAAATTTTTAGTTTTAATCTATTCAAATTGAAATAATACAAAACATTTTAGAAATTATAAACAAAAATTATGGCGGATCCATTTAAATTATCTCTAAATGTTGAGAATCAAGTATGTAAAGGTGAGTTAAAGAAGTATTATCGCTTCAGGAAGACTCAATTTTACGGTGGATGTGCCACTGCCGATTGTTTAGGATGCAATTTACGATGTGCGTATTGCTGGGCTCAAAAAAAAGTGTGGAATCCCCAAAATTTTGGTAAATTCTATTCTCCTCAGAGTGTAAGTGAAAAACTGATCAAAATGAGCTTGCGTTTGGTTAGAGTTAGTGGAGGCGAACCAACTATAGGAAAAGATCATTTATTACAACTTTTAGGTTATATTCCAAAAGATATGTTATTTATCCTTGAAACTAATGGAATACTATTAAATGAAGAGTACATTAAGGATTTAAGCAAGTTTGAGAATATATATGTAAGATTATCATTGAAAGGAGTCGATAATCAATCATTTGAGAGAAATACTGGAATGGATGGTAATTTTTTCCAGCACCAATTAAAGGTACTCGAAATGCTTAAAAGATATGCAATTCATTATGGAGTAGCTATTCTTTACAATTTATATTCGCAAGAACAAATAAAAAATTTAGGGATTCCCAACTTGGAATATGAGTCCTTAATTCTATATCCTTTTGTTGAAAAGAGTTTAAGAAAGAAAGGTATCAAAATAATTCAATGAATAAACTTATGAAAAAGCTATATTTGATATTTAATCAAATTCCTTGGGATCAATTTTCTTAAAAGTATATTTTGATTTATCCTGAGGAATAATGTAACTTCCTCCCTGATTATCTGTTATCTTTAATGTAAACTTGAATTTACCTTCTATAGCTTGGTTCAAATTATTTAAAAGCTCATCTATTTCACTTTTTTCTGAACTATTTTCTTCAAGATTATTTCTATAAATTGAAACAGCATTTTCAAATCTGAAGAGAACACCTTGTACGTTTGTATAATAAAAATCTGCTCTTGGACCTGGCTCTACAAGTAGATCTAATTCTGGAATTTCTAACTTACCCGCTGGTGAGCGATAGATTTTTGATTTAAGGTCTTCTTCATCTATTATTTGTAAGGTCATTACTCCAGGCTCCATATTTGTAGTTAATGGAATAATATCATTTTTATGAAAATTGCATGAATTACATTCAAATTTTAAAATAAGCATTTTATCTCCGTCAGGGAGATCATAAATATTTTTAACAATGTCAATGGTACCATCTTTACATAAAGGACACTTAAAAGAATAAATTGTTTTATTATTTTTCATCTTATTAGACATAATACTAACTTTTAAGTTAATTAAGATAAAATTTGAATGATTAAATGATTTTAAATAATACTTTTCTGAAAACTCATTTATTGTTATAACAATTATTATTATAAATTCTATATTATTGTTTCATATAATAGGTAATTAAGTAAAATTAATAGAACTTTTATTCATTGTGCCTTTATTCGTCTTATTGCAACCAATAAAATTAAACAATATTTAGTTGAATATATTGTCAGACAAAGAAAAAATTGTAGAAGTATCTATGCATTGCAGAGGTGGTCAAACTTGTATCACAGCAAGCCAATTATTAGCGGAAATGGCGTTTGAAGAAGGATTCCAAGACACAATAGCTATCCCTATAATAGGAGCAGAGCGTAGGGGGGCTCCTATACAGGCATTTTCAAAAATTTCTAAAAATAAAGTAATTAAAACCTACGATAGTGTCGTAAATCCAGATTATATTCTTATGTTTGATATTTCTCTATTAGATCTACCACATGTAAAAGCAACCATAAAAGAAGGAGTAAATCTCATAGTTAATAGTCCGACTCCTATAGATATGACTGGTCTCCCTCAAAAGATAAAGATCTTTATTGTTGATGCAACAGGTATTTGTATTAAAAGGAATTTTATGCATGCTAGTGGTCCTATTTTGAATATACCTATGTTAGGTGCTTTCGGAAAGGTTACTGGATATTATAATCTTGAGACCATGGAAAAAGTGATTAAAAAGGAATTTGGAGAAAGTAGATTAGAAAAAAATATGAGTGTTGCAAAAGACGCTTATGAATCTGTAAGAGAGATGTAATTATGTCAGAATCAGAAAAATGGAAAAAAATAAATAAATCGGTTAAAGAACGTCCTAAAGTACAGGAATATAAAAATTGGAAAGAACTGTCCCCAATACCAATTTCATTACCTATTGATGGCAATATAGGTACAACTGGTGACTGGAGAACATTTAGACCAGTTATTAAAGAAGGATGTAATAAATGTGGAATTTGTTGGATGTATTGTCCTGAAGGTGTAATTAAAAAGAAAGAAGATGGTACATTCGAGATAGATTTGCGTTATTGTAAAGGTTGTGGTATATGTGCTAAAGAATGCCCAACAAAAAATATAGATATGGTAAGAGAGAGTGATATAAAAAATGATTGAATCAAATGAAGATTTTGTTCAAAAGAGAGAAACTATTATTATAAAGGGAAATGAAGCAGCAGCTTATGCAGCAAAATCAGCTCGAGTTCAAGTAATTAGTGCTTATCCTATAACACCACAAACTACTGTAGTTGAAAAATTATCTGAATTTGTGGATAATGGATTAATGCCGGGAACCGAATATATAAAAATGGAATCAGAACATAGTGTTTTTGCCGCTGTGGTCGGTGCAAGTAAAGCTGGAACAAGAACTTTTACCGCAACATCGGGTCAAGGAATATTTTACGCGCATGAAATGATTCATTGGGCGGCAGGAGCGAGACTTCCTATAGTTGTAGCGATTGCCTCACGAGGTCCTGCACCACCATGGAATATTTGGGCTGATTTCACAGATGTGATTAGTCAGCGGGATACAGGATGGATGAGTTGTTTCTGCGCAGAACATCAAGAAATATATGATGAGCTTTTAATGTCATATAAGGTTTGTGAAGATCATGATATTCTTCTCCCTAAATTTGTCTCATATGGTGGATTTATTCTTTCACATACTTCAAAACCGGTTATTCTTGAAGATCAAGATCTCGTAGATAAATTTTTACCACCATTACCAGGTGAGGAAGGTTGGCCACATATCTGGATGGATCCAAAAAGACCAATGATGTTTGGTAATCTTATCATGCCTTCAAGTTATTATTATGAATTTAGATTAAAAATTCATGATGCACTTATAAGAGCGAAAGAGAAAATTAAAAACGTTGCTAAGGAATTTGAGAAAACTTTTGGAAGAAATTATGGTAATGGATTAATTCAAGAGCACAAAATGGACGATGCCAACGTAGGAGTAATTATTTACGGAGATTTAGCTCTGCAAATGGAACAAGCAATTGATGATTTAAGAGAAGAGGGTTATAAAGTTGGAATGGTGAAATTAAGACATTTCAGACCTTTCCCAACAGAAGATGTAGTTGAAGTAGCTAAAAAAGTGAAAGTACTTGGAGTGATTGATAGAGCTACAGCATTTGGTAGTCAAACTGGAGGAGCTGTGAGTTGTGAAGTAAAAGGTGCTTTACATGAAACAAAAGGAACGGCAACAGTATTTCCAATTATTAATGGACTAGGGGGAAGGGAAGTTACACTTGAACAACAAAAAAACCAAATTATTAAGTTAGTTAAATATGCTGAGACTGGAGAGATTCCAGAAAATACGATCCAT
Organism: Candidatus Hermodarchaeota archaeon; assembly: GCA_048885705.1. GTDB lineage: Archaea > Asgardarchaeota > Lokiarchaeia > Sigyniarchaeales > SOKP01 > Loki-b32. Next base: position 20,080 of record JBHLLJ010000012.1, read on the forward strand.
GGAACTCTCTGGGATGGATTGTTGGAGGTTGAATAAAAGAATGGTTAAGCTAAAAGAAGCTTTAGAATTTTGCCAGGAAGAGTATTTTCTTCCAGGGAACTCTTGTTGTGCAGGATGTGGTTTAGAAATCGCTCTTAGATGGGCAATAAAGGCATTAGGACCTAACACAGCTCTTGTAACCCCCGCTTCCTGTCTAAATGTTGTAGTAGGATTATGGCCAAAAACTGCACCTAATTTTCCATTTACAAATATGGCATTTGCAGCGGGTGCAGCAGCAGCAACAGGTATGTCTGCTGCTTTCAAAGCAAAAGCATATAGATATCCTGGAAAAGGATGGGATGAAATGACTACTATCACATTTGCTGGTGATGGTGGTACTGCAGATATTGGTATTCAAGGTTTAAGCGGGGCAGCAGAAAGAAATTCCGATCAAATTTATGTATGCTATGATAATGAAGCATATATGAATACTGGAATACAACGATCTTCGAGCACGCCTCATGGTGCATGGACAAGCACAACCACTAAGGGGAAAGATCGCTTCAAAAAGAATCTTCCTGCAATTATGGCAGCTCATGATATTCCTTATATAGCAACTTGTTCTATTAGTGAACCACTTGATTTGTATGATAAATTTAAGAAGGCAAAATCTATTAAAGGTTGCAAATATATTCACATTCTTGCTCCATGTCCACCTGGTTGGGGCATTGATAGCTCAGAATCGATAGAAGTAGCTAAATTAGCAGTTAAAACAGGTTCATGGATCCTTTATGAGATAGAAAATGGGATTATGACGATATCTAAAGCAAGCAGATCTCTTTTAGACCCATCAAAGAGAGTTCCGCTTATAGATTATTTATCACGGCAAAAAAGATTTGCAAACATTTCAGAAAAAGATTTAATAGAACTACAAGAATATTTAGATCATACTTGGAAACGTTTAGAAGCTGATTTAAGTTGCCAAGACCAATATCCTAAATAATCTTTATATTTTTACGAATTAAATTTTTTATTATTAGTTTTAAATTGGAACGGTTTTCAAATGGGTTTTTTAATAAAGATAGCTGGGAAGAAGCTAAAAGATATAAAGTTTTATCTTGATATTGCGGTTGAAAATGTAATTGAAGGTAAAGTTATCGCTTTCCCAACAGATTCTGTTTATGGAATTGGTGGGGATCCTCAATCGCTAGAAGTTGTTAATAGAATATATGACATAAAATTTCGTGATAGATCAAAAGGATTATTATTATTGGTTTTGGATTATGAAGAAGCTAATAAAATCGCTGAATTCAATAATACAGCAAAAAAATTGGCAGATCGATATTGGCCCGGTCAATTAACTCTCATATTGAAGAAGAAAGAACCAAATATTATCCTCCCTGAAGTTACAGCATTTCAAAATACAATTGGCTTAAGAGTTCCCGAAAATGAAATAATTTTAACTATTTTAAAGCTATTAAAGGAAAAAGGTTATTTTGGTGGGATTATTGGCACTTCAGCAAATTATTCTGGAGAACCACCCTCGCTAAGTGGGGAGGAAGTATCAAAAAAGATTTTAGGTACAATCGACTTAATCATAGATTGTGGTGAGTCAAAAACCAAATTACCTACGACAATTATCGATTGTACGACTGAAAAGATAAAATTTTTACGAATTGGAAAGATTCCTGCTGAAGAAGTATTAGAGTTTTTATCAAAATAGAGAGAGTGAGATATACGAAGAATTTCAATCTTTTAGTATCAACTTCACGATATAATGAAACAAATGCAAAATCAGAATTATGGTTTATATTATTAATGTGCGATGATTTATATCCGATTATCTCAGGAATTCAGTTTCCAGGATTAATCAGTGCCTTTACTAACTTAAAACCAAGAGAATTTATCACAAAAATCAAAAAAATTCAACAGAAGAATCCAAACTATTTTCAATTTATATTAAAAATTATACCAATTGATTTCATTTGTGAAACTGATACTGAAGTTATAAAACAGATAATCCAAGTAAATTTTAAACAATTTATTAATGAAAATGATACTTTTAAGATAATTTTAAAGCGTAGACATCATAAGAAAATTGAAAGAGATGATTTTATTGAAAGAATTGCAAATGTTATCGATAACAAAGTTGATCTTGAAAATCCAGATAAAATTGTTAGGATTGAAATATTAGGAAATATAACTGGAGTATCATTTTTAAGAAAAAATGAAATAATAAGAATTAATAACAAAAAAAATTAGTCTTTTCACACTAATCTATTTCTCTGCATATAGTAGAGCCATTTTTTCACATATTAATTCATATAATGCTGAAATCAATGAACTTGAATTAATATCTAAATTGTAAGCAATAGTTCCATAAGATTGAAGAACAGAACTAACTTGATTATCAGAAATTTCGAAAAAATTTTTTATCGCATTAATCTTAATATCAGATTGACGATTTATATTTATTTCCTCTTCCCTAGCCTGTAAAAATCTCGTTAAATTAACATTAATACTATTTAAACTATTTTTTTGTGCAATAATGCAATAAATTAGTTTTCCTTTTTTTAAATCGGAATAGTCAATCCCAAACCCTGCAATACTCTTATCAATTTGTCGGCTAGCGGCAAGATAAAGTAAAAGTTCAATACTTTTTTTATTAGAAATGTTTTTATTCTGTAGAAATGCTTTCTCTACATAATAGCAAGCAGTGAAAACGTGGTCTTCATTTAAGAGATATTTATCTTTAATAAACTGCACTACTGTATTTTTATATTTATCTTGTATAGCTTTAATTTCATTAAAAAATTGGTTAATTTTCTTTTCTTCATCAATATTGTTATTAATAAACTTTTCAAGATTTATTTCAATTTGATTTATTCCAACAAAATAATGTAAATTTAAATCAGGAATATTAAATTCTTTTACTATCAAACTGGTAAACTCCACATTATAATTTCTGGCAAAAAGTAGAACTGAATTCTAACAAATATGGCAAAAGCTAAAAATAACAATAAATACCCAGTGAAAATCCAGTCCTTAAAAGTATAGTTTATATTATAATAATAAGTACGCTTTTTTCTACTACCGAAAGCTCTTGATTCAAGAGCTTCTGCAACATTAAAAGCTCTCTTAATAGAACAAATTATTAACGGGATTAAAAGTGGAAAAAGATTTTTTACTTGATTTATAAGTCCTTTCTTTTGCATTTCATAACCTCTACTCTGTTGAGCATCTAAAATATTTTGAGCTTCAATTGCGATAGTTGGGACAAATCGAAATGCTAATGAAAATGAAAATGCAAACTCATAAGGTAATTTCATTGAAATCATAGAAAGAGCTAAATCATTAGGATCCACAGTTAAAAAAAAGATAGAGAAAGCAGATATCATAATATAAATTCTTAATATCATTGAAATAGCAAATGAGAGGGAAATAAATAGAGTATTTAAAATAATTATGAAGAGAACTAAGAATGAAAGACCAAAAATACTTTTTATCCACTGTTTAAACAATTTTCCAATTAGAATTAAAGGAATTAAACTTAGAAAAATAAATAACAATGGTACTATTTCAGTAAACAACAAAGCAATTATGGTATATACAATTGAGAATACTAGTTTTGCCCTTGGATCTAAATTATGTAAAAAAGACTTTTTTTTCATGAATTTAAACGCATTTAGAAATTCTAAGGACATGTTTATACATCCCTCCTAAACTTTTAAAGCTTTATTTCTTAAAAAATTTCTTAAATAATCTATTAAAATATCTTTCGATATGATTTTCTCTGACTTCAAAATACCACTATCTTTTAATGCTAAACAAAATTGCCACATTTGCGGGGGGATTAATGATGTTTGTTCTATTAATATTTCATTATCCAATATTTCTTTTGTTGGTCCATCAGCAATTATTTGCCCATCTGCCATTAATATAGTGCGAGGTAAGTATTCATAGGCGAACTCTATATTATGAGTAATGATGATTATAGTTTTCCCACTTTCTCTCTCTTTTTTAATTAAGTTTATAAAAAATTCAATTTCTTTTCCATCTTGACCTAAGGTAGGTTCATCAAAAACTAAAATTTCAGGATCCCTACAAATTATTGATGCTATAGCAAGTTTTTTTGATTCTCCACCAGACAAATTAAGGGGTGATCGTTTTCTATATTTTTCAAGATTGAATTCATGTAATATCTTGTTTATTCTAAGTTGAATTTCCTCTTTATCATGAACTATGTTCTTTAATGAAAAATTAATTTCTTCTTCTACTGAATTGGAAAACAATTGATGAAAAGGATTCTGAAATATTATTCCAACCTTTTTAGATAAATTAGCAATGCTTTTGGAACTGATATTCTCTTTTTCAATATAAATATTACCATGCGTTGGTCTAATTAATCCATTTAATGTTCTAATAAGACTGGTTTTACCTGCACCGTTTTTTCCCATAATAGCAATCAATTCACCTTTGAAAATGTTTAAATTTATGTCTTTTAAAGCTTGAGTTCCGTTAGGGTAAGTATAAAATGTGTCTCTAATCATAATAAAAGGGATTTGTTTTTTCATTTGTAACCTCTCTAATATTTTCTTCATGATTTCAAAGATTTTACCGCTTCTGGAATGGAGGTGGGAATGCTTTTATAATATAAATTTTCCTTTTTTAGAGTATTAAAAATTGAATAAATAACCGGTTTATTTAATCTTAAAGTTTGAAAATTAATACTATTAATAACTTGTTCACTATTACTGTGTTCAATTATATTTCCATTTTTCATCAAAATTATTTGTTCAGAAAATGGTAGAATTAGATCAAGTCGATGTTCACTAATTATAATTGAGATCTTTTTTTCATTTTTTATCTCATTTAGTAAATTGATAATCTTTTTCGCCATATATGGATCCAATAATGCGGTAGGCTCATCTAAAATTAGGATTTTAGGTTCTAAAACTAAAATAGATGCAATTGCTACTCGTTGTTGTTCTCCACCACTCAATTCAAATGGGGCTTTATCTAATATATGTTCAATCTCGGTTAATGATGCGCTCTCTTTTATGCGCTTTGAAATTTCATTAGGATGAACGCCCAAATTTTCTAAACCAAAGGCGATTTCATGTTCTACATTCATTGCTATTAATTGATTTTCTGGATTCTGAAAAACGATTCCTATCTCAGTGGATAAATCTGCTATTGGAGTATCAACAGTATTTTTTCCATTCCAAAGTTCAACATTTCCTTTATAAAATCCAGCATAAAACTGAGGAATTAGACCATTCATGCAACGTATAAGAGTAGTTTTTCCACTTCCAGTTTCCCCACATAAGAGTATACATTTATTGTCTTCAATCTTTAAATTAATATTATTTAAAGCATATTCCTCGTTTCCTTTGTACCGATAATAAAAATTTTCAAATTTTATTAAATCCATAACAAATTTTATTCATTAAAGTTCTTGTTTTTTAATAATTTTCGATTGTTTAAAACCTAGATTATAAATATTCTTTCAATTTTTCGATAATTTCTTGGATAATAATATTAACTTCTATTTTAAAGGTTAAAGATGCCGCACCATCATGTCCACCACCACTACATTGATATCTTTCAGATATTTCTTCCAGAATTTTTCCTAAATTCAAGCCTGTTTTTATGCAAACCTCTTTTTTAGCTCTAGTGTTGATTATTTGTTGATTAAATTCTTTTGAAACGACAATTCCAATATCAAATCCCGCTTTTATTAACATTGAGGCTACACTTGCTCCAAAACTACTGACATTTGTTATTCCAATTAAATATTCGCCCTCTCGTATCAATTCAACTCTTTGTAAACCTTTTATATTTGCAATTTTTTCTGAGATGTCAATATCATTTTGAAGAAGGAGATAAATTTCTTGGATATCTATGCCTGTACATAATAAATTGCTTACATTTTGAATAGATTTATTATTAGCATATTTAAAAAAACCCGTATCAGTTAATATTGCGGAAATATTAAGGACTTTTAATGGCAAAGTTAACTGTATTTTATAAATTTCAAATAATTCTAAAATTATTTCTACAGTTGATGAGTAATTCTCATATACTATATCGAATGATTCTTTATTACTATTCTTGGAATCTGGGCTTTTATAATGATGATCAATGAAAATATAAGGAATATTTGAATGTAATATATCTAAGTTATTACTTAATTTAATTTGATTTAAATTATTTGTATCTACTATTACAAGAATGTCAATATTAACAAAATCTATACTTTTCTCATAAGAAAAATCAAAATCAGGAAATTTTGCGTTGAAATTCTTCAAATAATTTTCAGTTGGTTTAGATAATCCTGAAAAATAAATTGAAATTTCTTGATCTTTAAAATATTGATTAAAAAAAAATTTTAAAGTGTAGCAAGAGACTAAACCATCAATATCTACTAAATCATGAGTGGTAATTAAGATGTTTTTATTGTTTATAAACGTCAATAAATTTTCAAATTTGGATTTCAACATAAAAATTCGATGATTTTTATTTTTGGAAATCAGCTTGAAGAGATTTTCTCATTGTTTCTATTTGATTCTTTACTCTTTCTTCTTTTTGTTTTAACGTTTTTAACCGCATTTCTAATGAAACTTTTAAGCTTTTTTTCTCGTCTGTTAATTTATTCTTTTCACTTTTCACTAAAATTCCACCAATCGCTTTATAAACAGCATCTTCTGGTTTTATTTTTTCTAATTCCTCAATAGCTAATTCGGTTTCTCCCAAAGTACTTTCAATTTGTAATCTTTGCGAAGTTATAAATTCAAAAGATTGTTGAAGATTATTCAGATTTATAAGCTTTTTCTTTTGTTCTTCGGTTAAATTGTCGAGATTGATCTGAGCCATTTTTTATCTTCTTGAATTTTTTTTAATTTATTTTATATAATATATAATTTATTTATTTTTTGGATTATCAACTATCATTATCGAATCTGTGATTATTTTCCCAAAACTAATAATTTCATTAATGGAGGCACGAAAGGCAGTTATATCGTTGCTTATTATTTCGAAAATTATACTTAAATCATTCTTTTTCTCTATTGAAATTTTGGAGCGTTTTGTTTTTAAACGTTGAAACTCTGGTAAAAAAGAATTGAAAGAAAGATCTCTTATTCGAGTATTATTAAATCGAAATTCTATTTTAGATTTTATTGAAAAGAAATTATTTTTATTCATTATTCTTCAATAACTTCTAATTCCCTTTGCTTACGCTTAGCAATACGAAAGGCTTCAACTCCTCTCGGTGTTTCAATGTAATATGCACCTCCGGTAAATTTAGCCCCACATTTTTTGCAATGCCAGATACCAGTTGATATTCTATGCACTGAGCCATTAGTTATACATCTCGGGCATTTTATATCTCCTTTCATTTTTTCTAAAATTAAACGAGCTCTTTTCCTTAATGTACTTCCATATCTCGCACCGTACTTTCCTGTTATACCAACTTTTCGAGTCTTACCCATTTTAATCAATAAAAAGTATTGAATAGTTAATTGATATATTAAAAATTAGGATAAACTATAAATTTTTCTAAATTAGAATATCATCCATTTATTCAATATCTCGAATATAATTTTTGAATTATTTACTAATAAAAGGAGTATTTATATTATCCAAAATTAAAATTCTAAAATATAAATCTTATAAATTTTTAAAATTAAAATTCCTCTTTTGTTATGCCCAATAAAGAATTTCTAACAATAGAGTTAACACAAACTTCCCTAAAGAAACAAGAAGTCGGGAATAAAGCAGTTAATCTTAGTAAATTAATCCAAGGAAATTTTCAGGTTCCGACGGGATTCGTTGTGAAAACAAATGCTTATGAATACTTTCTTAAGAGTAATAATTTGATAGAATTTATTCAAAAATCACTAGAATCAATTGATTATGATAATTTAGAGTCAATAAATAACTGTGGAAAAAAAATTCGTAATTTAATCGAAAATGGCTCAATTCCAAGTGATTTAATTTATGAAGTTAAATCTAAATATAATCAATTTTCTTCTCATAGTGTAGCTATTCGTTCTTCTGCTACTGCTGAGGATTTACCAACAGCCTCTTTCGCCGGACAATACGACACTTATTTAAATTTGAAGAATTTAGACCAGATATTTCAACATATTAAAAAGTGTTATGCTTCATTATGGACAAATCGATCAATAATTTATCGATATAATAATAAAATACCTCACAATAAAGTTAAAATAGCTATTATTGTTCAATTAATGATATCAGCTAAATCTGCTGGAGTTTTATTTACTATAAATCCAATAACAACTAATAATAATGAATTATTAATTGAATCTAATTTTGGTTTAGGAGAATCAATTGTATCAGGAAGAAGTAGTCCAGATCAATTTTTTATTCGAAAATTAAGAAGAAACTCATTTAAAGTTCTTAATAAACGAATAGGCAACAAAGCATTAGCAGCTTATCCTAAATCTTTAGAAAATGAAAGTGGAATTGAATATAAATCATTATCAGATGATTTAAATCACCAACCCTCATTAAAACATAATGAAATTATAAAACTTGCTAAAATCGGAATAGAAATTGAAAGAAAGTTTAAAAACATTCCCCAAGATATTGAATGGGCTATAGATGAAGATAATCGAATTATTATTTTACAAACTAGACCTGTTACTGCAATTAAACCTGAAATTGAAAAACCTGAAATATTTTGGAGTAGAGGATATTCAGATGACTATTGGAACGATAATGTTACACCACTTTTTTTTGGACTTCTAGGAGATCCAATCACTAAAATTGTAAATATTGAATTAAATAGTATTATGGGCTATAAACAAATGGATACTGAATTATTAAAATTACATAAAGCTCACGTTTATTTCAATCTTAATGTTATTAAGAAGAAAATTGAAAACGAAATTCCTACATTTATGAGGAATGAAGATGTTTTGAATTATTTTCCTGAAGGTTCAGGACTTTATGGAAAAAAAACAATGAAAGATCTTCCTTTTCACCTTATAAAGCGAATTGTAGCGGAATTAAGAATAATGCTTTATGACCCTAATGGATCAATGTCTAAAACTGCTGAAGCTTATGAAGATTGGAATCAAAAAATTTTTAAACCCTTCTGTAAAGAATTTGATACAAAATTGCTAAATATTGCTCAATCCGGTGAATTCAAGGATCTTATTGACTTAGGTGAGGAATTAGATAAAATAATGATACCTCATTTTCGGCTTATTAGATATGGAATTCCTGTTCATAATATAGGAATGAATTTATTAGTCCAATATCTTCTTAATAGATTCCTTGGAAAAGAGGAATGTTTTAAATATTACCCAATTTTAGTTTCTGGACTTAAACATAAGTTAACAGAGACAAATGATCAAATTATTAAATTAGTGTCCCTAATCAACAGATCTCCAGAATTAAAATCAATATTTATTAATAATAAATCTGTAAACATTTATAATGCATTATTATCAGAGAATAATCCATATGTTAGTGAGTTTATTATAGAATTAGAAGCATTTTTAGATGAATACGGTGATCGCGGTTTCACGAGAGAACCTTATTATCCTCGATGGAGAGAATTGCCTTTAAGTAATATAATGGATATACTGAAATCATTAATAAAAGACCAATTACATAATTATGAGAGATTAAAAAACAAAAATTTACGAAAAAGAGAGCTAACTGAGAAGATTTTAGAATCTAAGTTAAGAAAGCAGAAATTTGGTTTATTGAAATGGAAATTTTTCTCAATAATTTTAAGAAATAGTAAGAAATATATTAAATTCAGAGAAGATCAGCGCTTTAACCTTGATAAATGGATTACAAGGATTAGAAATCTATATTTGGTAATAGGAAAGAGTTTTACAAATCAAGGAGTAATCTCTGATGATCATAAAATATTTTTCCTTTATAAACATGAAATTAAGAATTTAGCATTCAGTAAATATAATCAACAAGAAATTCAAAATTTATCATCAGAAGTTATCAAAAGATTTGAAGAGTTTAAAGAATGTGAAAATAAATTGCCACCTAAATTTCTGATGGGCTCAAGAGAATTTAATGATGAACTAAGATATAATAATGAAAGCGTCATCTTTTATGGTATACCAGCTAGTCAAGGAATTATAACTGGTCCTATAAACGTTGTTAAAGATATTGATTCCATCTCAGAAGTAAATGCTGGAGATATTTTGGTTGTTTCTCGAACAGATCCAGGTTGGACTCCTGTTTTTTCTAAAATTGGAGGGTTAATAACAGAAACTGGTGGAATTCTTTCTCATGGTGCCGTTGTTTCGAGGGAATATGGCATTCCAGCTGTAACGAATATTACAAATGCGTGTAAAATCTTTAAAACAGGGCAAATTATTAAGGTTGATGGTTTTAGTGGTACAGTTATTCCACAAAAAGATAATTAAGGTGGAAAGAGATGGAGCAATTAACTCATCCTAATTTGCGAACAGAACATCCCGAATGGAATGAATCTTATTATTTCGTTTTTTATGATACAAAAAATAATCTTGGGGGAATGACTCGATTAGGATTTAAACCAAATAAGCAAGAGGGTATGGCATTTTTCTTTTTATTTCTCCCTAATGGTTCAGCAGCAGGATATTATGTTGAAAAAAAAATTAAAGATTATACTAAATCGATGAAAGTGGGAGGTATTACACATATATGTCAAGAAAAAATAAAATGGAATTACAAATTTAAGGGAAATATGATTTTTGTTAAAAATCCCGAAGATCTACCTGAAGTACGTAAGCAACCTAAACTTATACTTAGTAATCAAAGAGTAAATATGGATATTTTATTCAAACCAATTAATGAACCTTACGAGTACAGTCAACATATGACTTCTGAATCATTGGACATCGGAAAAAAAGCGGGAGATAAACATTGGGAACAAATAGCCATTTTATCAGGAAATGTACAAATTGACAATGAAAACTTTTTAATTAGAAATGCTCTAGGTCAAAGAGATCATACTTATGGTGTTCGAGATTGGACTGGTGTTGGTAATTGGTTGTATTATGTTGTTTGGTTTAATAAAGATTTAGCAATAAATCCAGCAGCTATAATTACTGAAGATGGTCAAATGTCTACAGGAGGTTTTATATTTAGAAATGGGAATAATATTCCTTTAAGAACTATTCGTGTTATTGATCAGAAATTTCGAGAAGATGGAATACTTCCAGTAAGTTCAGAACTTTATATTGTAGATGTCCTTGATAATATTTACACATTAAAAGCAAGAGTAGGCCCAATAATACCAGTTCCATTTGTCGATCATGAAGGAAATCAATCTATTTTGGTTCAATCTATGGGTAGTTTTGAATTAAATGGAATAAAAGAGGGATATGGCTCATTTGAGACTCTTAGAAAGGTAAATTTGTAGAACTACTAATAAAATTAAACCAATTTAAATTAAAAATGAATTATAATTTTTGAAAAAATTAAGAGCTAATAAAATAAAGTATTAAAAAAATATATAAAAATTATTTGATTTAACTTTGGTATTGTAAAAGATTTAAATCTTTTCGCAATTTTTTCCCAATCTCTAAAGATTTTTTGCCTAACATTTTAATTTCATCAATTGAAAATGTGGCAGCACCACTTTTTTGAATTGAAGTTATCTTATTTTCAGTAACAGAAATAGATATTTTGCCATCACTCACTAATTCTTCGGGTAAACTTGGATCTAAAAAGATTATATCTTCGATTTTTCCATATGTAACTGCTAGAGGTAATTCATTCACGATATCTTTTCCCGTTAAATACTTCCCGGTCCATTCAGCTTCACCCTTTTCTTCATTCCAAACACCTTCAGGGATTTGAGCAGATAATAATGTAGTCAAAGCACCAACTGATCCAGCATCAATTAAATTTCCTTGATAGTTAATTACATATAAATCAACAAAAAGAATATAAACAGATACACCTTCCTTAATACAAAGTTTTTTAGTTTGGACGCAATCTGCATGTCTAATTCCACGATCTACAACACGTGCTAATTCAATTGACTGTTCATCAGGGGGTCCCCTCTCAAATAAGGGAGAAGCGATTGGAAGTAGTTCTGCCATGACAGTACATACTCCCTCATCGGGAAGATCAGGGAAAGGTTCACCTACTTCATATTTTAAACCTGTTATTATTCTTGTTTTTCCTAATGAGACATCTGCTGAACCTTCTGCTGAAGCTATTACATTATTCTCTATTTGGAATTTACGATATTCCCAGAGTCCTCTATCTTCAATTCTTTCTTCCTTCTTAAGATTTGAAATAATATAATCTCTCTCAATTCTTGAAATAATCCTTCTGACATCCATCATTATTATTTTTCACCTTTCTTATCTTTTTTTTCTGTTGTAGTTTCTTCCTGTAATTTTACATATTTACTTCTTAGAGCATTTAATTGGATTTGATGAACCTTTTCTAACGCATCTTTAGCAAGATCTAAAAATTCATTCATCTCTTCTAAATCTATATCTCCATCGAACTGTAAGAGGGAAATTTCTTCGTTATACCAAGTGATTGCAATTGGTAAATCCGCTTCTCCTGCTTTATCTTCAATACCAGAAAGATCAACCACTTTTTTGCCATCAATTTTTCCTACAGCAATAGCTGAAACCAAACTTTTCATAGGAACTCCTGCATCAGCCAATGCCAATGCTGCTACCGTTGTACTTGCGCATCTAGTTCCCCCATCTGCATCCAACACTTCAATAAAAACTTCAAAACTCGTACCAGGGTAAAGTTCGAGAAAGAGTAAAGGTTCGATACAATCTGAAACGATCATAGATATCTCTTTTTCACGGCGTCCAGGGGCAGGTCTTTTTCTATCAAAAACAGAAAATGTAGCCATTCTATAAAATACTCGCAAAATTCCTCTATCTGGTTTTGCTAAGTGGTGCGGATGCACTTCTCGTGGACCATATACCGCAGCAAATATTTTGTTATTACCCCATTCTAAATATGCTGAACCATCAGCATTTGGTATAATACCAACTTCCATTTTTATAGGCCTTAATTCATTATAAGCCCGTCCATCAAGTCTTTTTCCATCTTCTCGAAATAGATTTTTAGGATACTCATCTTTAATTAATAATGGCATTCAATCAATACCTCTCTTCTTTTTTTCATTAATTATATATTCTTGCATTCTATCAGTTAAACCAACAGTATGTGCTTCAGTAGCAATCTTATTAATAGATTCAATTAATAACCTCTCATGTGCTATGCTTTCACCTTTTAACCAAATTCGGCCATTCTGTGTTACAAAAATATTACATTTAGTTAAATTCTTTAACATTTTTATCATTGATCCATTTCTGCCAATCACTCTCGGAATTTTGGGAGGATCTATTGTAATAACTATCCCACCACTTTTTTTTCCTAAATACCTTCCAACAGTAGTTAATTCTGGTTTATTTAAGCGATCAGCAGAAAGAACTTTTACTATTAAAATATCTCCTATCTCATATTTTTCAGTGCTTGCCTCCTCCTGTACAGAGCTACCACCTCTAAATCCCCTTATCTTACCCCTTTTAATTGTATTTTTTGGTTTGAGCTGTCCAAAGTCTTTAGCATTAATATCACACTTGTATTTAACGGGATTTTTGTCAACCACTAACGCTATAACTTTATCTCCAGGACGAGGAGTATAGAAACCTCTAAGAGGAATTACATTAATATAATTCTTTTTTATTTGTTTTAATCCAATGTTCAGAGAAATAATTTTAGTTCTTTCTTTATTTAATATTGTACCCCTTCCTGGTAAAAAATTTGTCACATCTTCCGTTAAAACTTCTCCAGGCAAAACAACTTCTCTTGTATCTTCTTCTTCTTCAAAATCTTCGAATTCATCATCTATTGGTCCTTCTTCGTCGTTTTCCATAATAGTACTCACCTTTTTTCTATAATTTTGTTATTCTCCTAACCTATGCTTAAAAAATAACATAAACAAAAAAAATACAAAAACTTTTAGGCTAGGCTTTCAAAATTTTTGTCTGAACTCTTCCATGAGTTAGTTTATTTAATTTATCAACCAATTCCATTTGTAATCCTGCAGGTAAAGTTACTACAGCAACCCAAGACCCATCAGATTGCCATTCTTCTTTCTTTATTTGTACATATTGGGCAACGATATTATACCCTTTTGCTGTAAAAGCTGTTGGAATCTTAATTGCCATTTCTACTTGTTCTATTCTTATTGGAATAATTGCTTGAATACCTTTGACAACATCATCGACCTGTTCTTCAGCACTTCTCATTAAATCGATTTTGACTTTGGCTTCTTCTATTGCCTTTTCAATTCGCTGATATGGATGAGGTTTTTTGTTTTGAGGATTTATAGCGTTTTTACTGATAATTGTTATAATTTGCTTCATCTTCTTTGCCCGCTCTTCATCTCTTTGGGCTTGCGTCCAGTGGATTTCTCCATCTAATAAAATATGTGCTCCTATTCTCACTCCATCTATAGTGTTAAATACTGCTTCCATGTCCCCGTCAGTGGCTTTTTTTCCTCTTCTTAAGTCTTCAAATACTATAAAACTTTCGAAAATAAGCTCTAAATTTACGTCTTTATGATTTAATATTTCCTCTACAGTAAGGCGAGATTTTTCTTTGCCCTCTTTCAATCTTTTATTGATTTCTTCTCGAATAATTTTTTTAGCATCCCATGCTTTCTCAGGATCCATTAACATTTCAAATACTCTCCCGGAATTCTCTATTCGCCCTATGATGTAACCGCCTAAATCAATTCTTGCTCTATCAATCATACAACAATTTCACAATTCAACTGATTGAAATTCTTATTTCACTACTATTCCTATTTTTTGTCTTCCTGTTAAGAGATAAATATAAAGGGGTATGACCTTGATTATATTAAATTTAATAATTC